>DASZJM010000151.1:0-16054 GCA_035948165.1 Candidatus Methylomirabilota bacterium | reverse complement strand
GCCCAGAACGCGGCCGCGGCGAAGCCGTAGAAGCCGATCCACCACCGGCCGGACGGCTCGAGCGTCATCCGGACGAGCATCCACACGCTGGCGGTGATGAAGCAGGTCATGAGCGCGTCGGGCAGGGCGAGATGGGCGTGGAAGAAGAGCCCCTGGGTGGTCATGGCCACCAGGGCCGCGATGCGGCCGGCCTCCGCGTCGAAGAGATCGCGGGCCAGCGCGTGGACGAGCAGCACCGTGGCGACCACCGCGGCCGCCGAGGGCAGGACCGCGGTCAGCTGGGTCACGTGCCCGGCCGGCCAGGAGACCAGCGCGATCAGCCACGCGAGCAGCGGCGGCTTGTTGAAGTACCCCACCCCGTTGAGCCTCGGCCAGAGCCAATCGCCGCGCGTCAGGATGTCCTGCGCGAGCAGCGGGCAGCGGGCCTCGTCGTTCGAGGTGAAGACGCGCGCGCCGAGCTCGACGCCGAGCAGGACGGCCGCCGCGAGACCGATCCACGGGGGCGCGGGCGGCCACCGCACGACCCGGGCGAGCCGGTTAGACAAGGCAGCCTTCCCCGAGATAGTGGGTGCGCCAGCTCTCGAAGACGAGGAGCGCCCAGAGGGTCCGCGCATGGTCCCGCACGCCGGTCCCGTGCTCTGCGACGAGCCGGCCGATCGCGATCGGGTCGAACACGCCGCCCGCGCGCAGGCGCGTCTCGGCCAGGAGCTGGTGCAGCACCGGCGCGAGCGGGCCGCGCAGCCAGGTGCCGATCGGCACCCCGAAGCCCTGCTTGCGGCGGGTGCGGATCTCGGGCGGGAGCCGATCGGCCAGGGCGTGCCGGAGCAACCCCTTGAGGCCGCGGAAGCCCCGGAACTTCAGCCGGGCCGGGATCCGCCCGACCAGCTCGACGAACGTGTGATCGAGCAGCGGCGCGCGCAGCTCGAGGCTCGCGGCCATGCTCGCGCGGTCCGCGTTGGCCAGGTTCTGCCCCGCGAGATAGAGCTTGCAGTACCGATAGATGAGTCGGTCGCGGACGTCGAGGCTCGCGCACGGCGCCAGCGCGGCCTCGATGTCGTCGTAGGGGTCGAAGCTCCCGAGGAGGGCCCGGACCGACGGGGAGAGCAGCGCCGTCGCGCGCAGCGGCGGCAGGCCCCCCAGCAGCGCCTGGTTTCTCGCGTTCGGCGGATAGTCGACCGCGAGCAGGAAATCGCGTAGCCCCTCGAGACGATCGGGCAGGTGCCGCGCCGCCCCGCTGAGCCCGGCGCGGGCGTGGCGGGGCAGGCGTCCGAACCCGCGGTGCCACCAGTCGGCGGCCATGGTGGGATACCCGGCGAACAGCTCGTCGCCCCCGTCACCGGTCAGGGCCACGGTCACGCTCGGGCGCGCGGCCCGGGCGAGGAGATGGAGCGGGACGAAGCTCATGTCGGCCAGGGGCTCGTCCATCAGAACGCCCACGTCGGGCACCAGCGCGACGGCGTCGGCGGCCGAGATCACGAGCTCCTCGTGCCGCGTGGCGTACCGATCGGCCACCATGCGGGCGTACCGGCGCTCGTCGTGGGGGCCCTCCGCGTAGCCCACCGAGAAGGTGCGGATGCCGGCGCGCTGCCGGGCCGCGGTGGCGGTGACCGCGCTCGAGTCGATGCCGCCGCTCAGGAAGCAGCCCACCGGGACGTCGGCCACCAGGCGCCGCCGCACCGACTCGTCGAGCCGTTCCCGGATCTCGTGCTCCCACCACCGCTCGTCCACCGCGGGCTCGGGACGGAACGGGATGTCCCAGTACCGCGACCGCATGCTCGGCCCGTCGCCGCGCGTGAGGGTCTCGCCGGGGGCGAGCTTCCGTACCCCGCGGATCAGGGTGTGCGGATCGGGCACGAAATCGTACGCGAGGAACCGCTCCACCCCGCGCGGGTCGAGTACGCGGCCGACCTCGGGATGCGCGAGGACCGCGCGCAGCTCGGAGCCGAACACGAGGCCGCCGGCGGTCTCGGCGTAGTAGAGCGGCTTCTCGCCCATGCGATCGCGGGCGAGCGAGATCTGCTCCCTCCGCCGGTCCCAGACCGCGATCGCGAACATCCCGTCGAGTCGGGTGATGCAGCCCGCGCCGTGCTCCTCCCACGCATGCGCGATGACCTCGGTGTCGGCGCGAGAGGTGAAGCGATGCCCCGAACGGCAGAGCGCCTGGCGCAGCTCGGGGTGGTTGTAGATCTCTCCGTTGAGCACCACCTGCACCGAGCCGTCCTCGCTGGCCAGCGGCTGCTCTCCGGTCGCGAGGTCGACCACCCGGAGGCGGGCCACCCCGAGCGCCACGCGTCCCTCCACGTGATAGCCCACCGAGTCCGGCCCCCGATGGTGCAGGGTGCCGACCATGCGCTCGATGAGGCGGCGGTCCGCTCGCTGCCCCGGGTTCACCATGAAGCCCGCGATGCCGCACATCGCATCAACCGCCGAGGTCGAGGGCGGGCACCGCCACCGACCGTCGGGACAGGACCGCGAGGACCACGAAGCCGATCGCGGCCCAGAGGACCTCGCGGAGGCGGCGCACCAGGCTGAAGGCGAGTCCGGCGGGCGCCCCGAAGCCGAGCGCGGTGAACACCGCCACGTCCCCGGCCTCCTGAGCGCCCAGACGGGCGGGAATGAAGAAGGCGGCGAAGCCCACCCCCGCCCCGAACGCGTCGACGACGGTGGCGAGGCCGAGTGAGACCGGGAAGCCCAGGAAGTGGAGGATGAAGTAGGTTTCCAGCACGCCCACCACCCAGCCCGCGAGGTGCCAGCCGATCGACAGGCCGAGCCGGCGCGGCTGCCGCCGGTAGAAATTGGCGAACGCTCGCTCCACCTGGTCGAGCATCGGGCGGCGATCCGAGGAGCCGAGGAGTCCCAGGCGCCCCAGCACCCACCCGAATCCCCGCGGGCCGCCGAACACCTGGACCGCGACGAACCCGGCCGTCCCGAGGCACTCGAGGACCAGGAGCCACTGCATGCGCTGCAGCAGGTGCGAGCCGGCGGGCAGCAGCGGCCAGGCGACCACGATCCCGAGGAGCAGGAAGAGGGCCTGCCCGATCGTGATGGTGGTCTTGGCGATCACCAGGGACGGCAGGCTCTCGGACAGCGGCACGTAGGCGCGAACGAGCCAGGCCTTGACCGGCTCGCCCCCGACGGAGGCGGTCGGGGTCGAGATGTTGAGCGCCTCACCCGCGAGGCGGGCGGAGACGAGCGCGCGGAACGGGACGCGGTCGGTCGGGAACGCGAACCGCCACCCCAGCGTGTCGCACACCATCATGAGGCAGGCCGGGAAGCACAGGACGAGCGGCAGGCGCCACGAGAGCGTGCCGAGGGCGGAGAAAACGGGACCGAGACCGATCCTCCACAAGAGGGTGAGACAGAGCGCCGTTCCCAGGGCCAGCAGAGCGAACCGAGCACCTCGCATCAAGCGCCTCCATCGGACGGGTTGCCGATGCCGAGAACGGAACAGGAGCGCGAAAGCCCAGCGACGGCGGATCAGCTACCGGAGCTGCGGAGGGTGCTGCTCAGGCGATCGGGGAAGCTCGGGCGTCGGAGGAGGAGAGGGAGGGTCCCGAGGTCGCGGTCGCGACCTCACCGGGCGGGGCCGGCTGGTGGACGGAGACGGGGGTGGAATCGTCCAGCGGAAACGGGTCGAGGATGGCGACGCTCGACGTGATGAAGAACACACCACTGTCGTTGTCGTCGTCATCGAAGAAGCCGGTGATCCAGACGGGATCGGGCGGGCTCGCGTAGGCCAGGGGCGTCAGCGCGACCAGTACGAACAAGAGCTCCAGCAGGAATAGCGGTCGCGCGGGAGGCGCCTTGCATGGCGTCACCGCTACAGGGCACACCCCCCGCACCGAGTTGTCAAGAGTTATCCCCGCCGCGCCCATCGCCGCCGCCGTGCGCTCTTGGTGGGCAGGATGACCAGCACGACCAGGAGGCTGCCGACGGCGACGCCGAGCAGGATCCCCAGCAGGGTCCAGATCACGGGCGTGTCATCGGGCGGTGCCCACTCCGGGCTGGAATCCGACCCGGTAGAATGCGGCGGCCCCGCGCTGGCACTCCGTCCTCGTGGCGTACGTGCGCGTGGCATAGAGCCCGAACACGACGGCGGCGAGCCACGGCCAGCGGAATCGAGTCATGAGACGTCCCTCGGCCCGAGAGGACGGCGGTCCTCTCGCGGCACCCGACGTGTGACGAGCAATGGCTGGAGTGCCCCGAGCGACGGGGACTCTCCGGCTACCGAACGAGGGCGGGCTTAGACTACGGGGGGCGCTCGGCCCAGGAACGCGGACCGAGCGGGCGTCGGCAGGAGGTGGACCTTGCCCGGCGGGGCGAGCGGAATGGCCACGAAGCGTGGCGTGAGCCCGGCCTGCGGGGCGAGATCGACGAGCCAGGCGGCCCACGTCAGCGAGACGATGACATCATCGCCATCGTCGTCGTCGTAGATCCCCTCCGTCCATGTCGGATCGGGGGGAGAGGCGTAGGCGAGCGCGGTCTCGCTGAACAGGCAGGCCGCAACCAGGAGGAGGAGGACCCTCCACCATTTCATGCGGGGAGCCTAGCTCCGAGGGTTCGCGTCGTCAAGCGACAGGGAAATCTCGGTCTTCACGGAGTTGGCGATGAAGCACTGCTCGTGCGCCAGGTGGTGGAGGCGGTCGATCTCCTCCGCGGTCGGGCGGGTGGCGCCGCCGTAGACGATGCGGGGTCGGAGCGTCACCGCGGCCACCCAGACCGCGCCGCGCTCGTTCTTGCGCATCACGCCCACCGCGTCGTCCTCGTAGCGCTCGACCACGACGCCCGCGCGCATGGCCACGTGGAGGAAGGTGAGCATGTGGCAGCTCGCGATCGACGCCACGAAGGCCTCCTCCGGGTCGACGTGCGCCGGGTTGGAGAATGGGACCGGCACCACCGACGGGGCGGGCGAGGCGGGGACGCTCAGGCCGCCGTCGAAGCTCCAGGTGTGCTCCCGGGAGTAGCGGCCCTTGAGGAAGCTCTCGCCGTCGACGGGCAGGGCCCAGCGGATCGCCGCCTTGTGCTCAGCCATGCGGGGGTGCCTCCAGTCTCGCGAGCTGCCGGTCGTGGACCCGGCCGAGCAGCGCCACCGACGCGACCGCGCCCACCAGCGCCACGAGCATGTCCCACTGAGTGTCCCACTGATCGCCCTGCGTGCCCAGGAACGCGTCCGCGCTCTCGCCGCCGATCAGGGCCGCCCACCACTCGACCAGCTCGTAGGCCGCGCTGATGGCGAGGCACACCGAGACCACCAGGAAGGCGAGCCACTTGCCCGGGCGGAGCGGCGACCGCCGGAGCAGGATCTCGCGGACCACGACGGCGGGCACGAAGCCCTGGGCGAGGTGGCCGAGCCGATCGTAGGGGTTGCGGGTGAGCCCCAGCGCGTCGGCCACCCAGTCCCCGAGCGGGACCTCCGCGTAGGTGTAGTGGCCGCCCACCATGAGGATCAGAGCGTGCACGAAGACGAGACGGTAGGCGAGCGGGGTGAGCGGGAAGCGGCGCGCGGTCGCGATCAGGATGGGCCCCGCGAGGAGGATCGGCGCGACCTCGAGGAGCCAGGTGGGCCGGTCGTGGGGCGCGATCCCGGAGACCGCGAGCGCGACCGCGCCGACGGCCAGGAGGACGCGCGGCTCTCTACCAGTCACCCGCGTACTGGGTGCGGTGCGGCTCGGTGTGGCCGAGCAGGCGCGCCCGGCGAAGCTCCAGCAGCTGGCGGGTGTGGAGGACGTCGTGCATGGGCCAGGAGGCGAGCAGGTCGCCCGCGGTGATCGGCCCGAACGGGGCGCGGTACTCGCGGGTCCAGTCGGGGGTGGCGAGGGTCCCGAGCCAGGCCAGCGAGCGCTCGCGCTCGGCCAGGAACGCCTGCAGGGTCTCGGACAGCTCGCGCGCGTTGTACTGGTGCTCGATGACCCAGGCGGCGGGATCGATGGGGATCCACGCCTCGTCCGGCTGGTGCAGCACGAGGTCGAGTCGCGGGCGGAAGTCGAGGCGCTCCTCGTCGAGCAGGTGACCCACCACCTCCAGCAGCGACCACGCCCCCGGCGCGGGCCGCGCCCGCGCCTCGTCGGGGGAGACGCCGACCACGAGGGCGGTGACGATCTCCGCGCCCTGGGCGAGCTCGCGCCGGATCACGTCGAGGCGCATAGGGTCAGCGCCGGAGCGCCCCGTGGATCTCGTCGAGCCGCTCCTTCAGCTCGGCGGAGAGCCGCGTGCCCTTGTACGACATGATGATGAGCTTCACCGAGACCAGGAACACCCCCGCCTCGAGCAGCATGTCGTGGGAGAAGCCCTTCTCGAAGAGGGCCGCCACGAAGAGGACGAGGGTCATCAGGATCACGACGAGCGAGCCACCGTCGATGTGCTTGCGGATGCCTCCGGCCATGGATCCTCCTCTCGGGCGGTGTGAAAGCCGTCGCGCCGGCGCGCGGCTTACTGGAACTCGAGGGTGGCCGCGCGCAGGCCGCAGAGCAGCTTGCCCGCGGTCTCGAGGCAGCGGTCGTTGGAGGGCGGCATCACCGGGCCGGCGAGCGCGTCGCGGTGCCACCGCTCGAGCGGCAGCTCCTTCAGGATGCCGCGCCCGCCGGCGAGCCGCAGGGCGCGCTCGGTGGCCATCAGCCCCACGTCCGCGCAGTAGGTCTTGGCCTGGTTCACCGCGAGCATGGTGGCCTCGCGGTCGCCCGCCATCTTCACGCAGGCCGCCTCGTGCAGGAGCAGCCGCGCGGCGCGGATCTGAGTGCCCACCTCGGCGACCGTGCGCTGCACCAGGGGATGGTGGCTCATCGGCTCGATCGACGGCCGCTGGGTCTTGGTGCGCGCCATCTCGGCCATGTAGGCGAAGGCGGCCTCGCCGATGCCCAGGTAGACCGCGGCGTAGCCGAGCGCGAAGCCCTGCAGGTCGATGGTGAGGTACTGCCCGGGCCGGCCCACCACGTTGGCGGGGGCGACCGCGCAGTCGTAGCGGATGGTGTGGCTGATGGTGCCCCGCATGCCGGTGGCGTTCCAGGTGCCCTCGATCTTCACCCCCGCGTCGCGGCTCGGGATCATCGCGGAGACGACGCCCTCTCGCGCGCTCGCGTGGCCCTCCAGGATGCCGGTGACGAAGAAGTAGTCGGCCGCGTCGCCGAGGGAGCAGAACTGCTTGACCCCCGCCACCCGGTAGCCGCCGTCTGCGGTCGGGCGGAACACGGTGTTGAGGACGAACTTGTCGCGGAAGCTCTGCTCGGGCTCGCTGGTGATGGACGCGATGCGCGCGCCGCGGCCCACCACCTCGCCGAAGTAACGCCGCTTCTGCTCCTCGGTGGCGAGGGCGGCCAGGAAGGTGGTCACCGTCGAGTGCATGTTGAAGGTCAGCGCGGTGGCCGAGCAGCCCTTGGCGATCTCGCGGAGGGCGTGCACGTAGGCCACCGGATCCGCGCCCACGCCCCCGTACTCGCGCGGGACGGCGAGCGCGTGCAGCCCGGCCGCGTGGAGGTCGGCGTAGTTCTCGTAAGGGAACGTGGAATCGGCGTCGTACCGCGCCGCGCGCGCGGCGAAGCGGTCGCGCGACAGCGCGGCCACGCGCTCGATCACGTCGCGCTGCTCGTCGGTGAGGGGCGGAAGCGGAAACACTGGCCTGGTCCTCCTTGGGTGCCGGGATCGGGCTAGCCTAGCGCCCCCGCGTGGGCCGGCGCAACCGGCCCGTGTGGTACTGTGGACGCGGCCATGGCGTCACCCAAGCGCGTCGCCCCGGTGGAGGCGCCCGCGCGCCCGGACCTCCTGGTGGCCGGGCTCGCGGCGGCCGGTCTCGCCATCGCGGCCTACATGACGTGGCTCAAGTGGACGGGCGTCGCCGCCGCGTTCTGCCTCTCGGGGAGCGGCTGCGACATCGTGCAGTCGAGCCGCTACGCCACGCTGCTGGGGGTGCCGACCGCGCTGTGGGGCGCCCTGCTCTACGCGGCCATCGGCGCGCTGGCGGTCATGGGGCTCGGACCGCGGCGCTGGCGGTGGGCCTTCTACCTGACCGCGGCCGGGGTGGGCGTGTCGGCGTACCTCACCGCGCTGTCCGTGTTGGTGATCCACGCCACGTGCGCCTACTGCCTCGCCTCGACCGCGCTCATGCTGGCCATCTTCCTGGTGCTCTGGTGGCGCCGCGCCGCCCTGCCGGGCCGGCGCGCGACCATCGGCTCGCTGGTGGCGGGCGGGCTCGCGGTCGCGGCGCTGGTCCCGCTCGGGGCCGCGTTCATCTTCGCGATGCCGACCTCGGTGGGCGCCGGGTCGGAGGCTGCCCTTGCGCGTCACCTGCGCGAGAGCGGAGCGGTCATGTACGGCGCCTACTGGTGCCCGCACTGCCAGGAGCAGAAGGCGCTCTTCGGCGATGCGGCCCGCGATCTGCCCTACGTGGAGTGCGATCCCAGCGGGGTGAACGCGCGGCCCGACCTCTGCGAGAAGGCGGGGGTGAAGGCGTTCCCGACCTGGGTGATCGGCGACAAGCGCCTCGAAGGGGTGCAGACCCCCGGCGCGCTCGCCGAGGCCTCCAAGTTCCCGCCGTCGTCCGCGTCGTCGCGCTAGCCGCCTGCGCCGTCAGTGCGCGCCCGGAGTGGGGCGCGCCCGCACTCGCTTCAGCAGCAGCACCAGCGGCACGCTGCAGATCGCGAGCACCGTGATCAGGCGGAAGTTGTCCACGAACGCGAGCAGGGTCGCCTGCGCCACCAGCGTCTTGTAGAGGACGCCCACCGCCTGCTGGCCCGCGAGGTAGGGGCCCACCTTCGGGATGAGGGCCTGCCGGACCGCCTCGAGCTTCTGCTGGTAGACCGGGTCGTAGGGCGTCATGCGCGCCACGAGGACGTTCTGGTGCACCTGCGCGCGCCGGGAGAGGAGGGTGGCGGCCACCGAGATACCGACGCTGCCCCCCAGGTTGCGCATCAGGTTGTAGATGCCGGTGGCGCCGCCCATCTGGTCGCGCCGCAGGGTGCCGAAGGACATGGTGGAGAGCGCGATGAAGATGAGCGGGTTGGCGAGCCCGTTCAGGAAGGTCACGAACGCGATGTTCGACCACGCCACGTCGAAGGTGAGCCGCGAGAGCCAGATCCCGGAGAGGGCCAGGAAGCCGAAGCCCACCGCGACCAGGAGGCGCGCGTCCAGGACGCCGACGAGCCGGCCCACCACGATGGCGGAGAGCAGCGCGCCGAGGCCTCGCGGGCTGGTGGCGAGCCCGGCCTGCAGCGCCGGGTAGCCGAGCAGGGTCTGGAGGAAGAGCGGCAGCAGGGCGGTGGTCCCGTACAGCACCACGCCCATCGCGGTGATGAGCACGGTGCCGGTCGCAAAGTTGCGATCGCCGAGAATGCGCAGGTTGACGATGGGCTCGTCGGTCTGGAGCTCGCGCACGATGAAGGCCACCATCGCGATGCAGGAGATCGTGAGCGTCCAGCGGATCCACTCCGCCGCGAGCCAGTCGTCCTGCTGGCCCTTGTCGAGCACCACCTGCAGGCTGGCGAGCCAGAGGGCCATGAAGCCGAGTCCCCAGTAGTCCATGCGGCGCAGGACGGTGCGCTGGAGATACGGCGGGTCCTCGATGAAGGCCTGGGTCATCACGAGCGCGGCGAAGCCCACCGGCAGGTTGATGTAGAAGATCCACCGCCACGAATAGCTGTCCGTGATCCAGCCCCCCAGGGTCGGGCCCAGGATCGGGGCCACGATCACCCCCATCGAGTAGGCGGCCATCGCGCGCCCGCGCCGGGCGGGGGCGAAGCTCTCGAGCAGGATCGCCTGGGCGATGGGCTGGAGCGCGCCGCCGCCGATGCCCTGCACCACCCGCGCGAGGATCAAGAGCTCGAGGCTGCCCGCCGCGCCGCACGCGGCCGAGGCCAAGGTGAAGATCACGATGCACACCAGCAGGAACCGCTTGCGGCCGAAGACCGCGCTGAGCCACGCGGTCACCGGCAGCACGATCGCGTTGGAGATCAGATAGCTGGTCAGCACCCAGGTCGCCTGCTCCGGGGTGGCGGAAAGGCTGCCCGCGATGTGGGGGAGGGCCACGTTGGCGACCGAGGTGTCGAGCACCTCCATGAAGGTGCCGAGCATCACCGAGATCGCGATGAGGACCGGGCTCGTCCGCGGGCGCCACTCGGCCCCGGCGTCCGCGGTGGTGGTCGGCGGCGGGCTCTCGTCTGCCATGCTTGACGGGTAACGGTACCGCCCGCCATTATAGTCGCGAACCGATGACGGACCTCGATCAGGAGGGGATCTCCGGTCGCCTGCGGGCCCGCTTCACCACCTACCAGGAGGCCCCGCCCCAACGTCGCTACGCGCTCCTCGGCATCGCGCTCGTCGTGCTCGTGGCCATCGGCTACGGGGTCTACACCTGGTACTACTGGCGCCATCACATCTCCACCGACGACGCCTACATCACCGCGCACATCGCGCCGATGAGCGCGCGGGTGCCCGGCATCGTGGTCGAGGTGGCGGTCAACGACAACCAGGACGTGAAGCCGGACCAGGTGCTGCTGCGCCTCGACCCGCGCGACTACGAGGTCGCGGTGGCCCAGGCGCGCGCGGCGGTGGTCTCGGCCAAGGGCGATCTGCAGAACGCGGTGGTGAGCGTGCCGCTCACCGACGACTCCACCAAGAGCCTCGTCCAGCAGGCCGACGCCGCGCTCGGCGCCACCCAGCACGGCACCGAGATGGCGCGCCAGGACCTCGAGCAGCGCCTCGCGGAGATCCAGTCGCGCCTCTCCGCGGTGGACGCCGCGGAGGCGGCGGTGCGCTCGGCGCAGGCCGACTACGACCGCGCCAAGCTCGACCGCGATCGGATCGCGGCGCTCGTGAAGGGCCTGCTCGTCGCCCAGCAGGACATGGACCACGCGGAGGCCGCCTACCGCACCGCGGAGGCCGCGCTGGACGTGGCCCGCAAGCGCCTCGACCAGGCGCGCAGTGACGTGTTCCAGGCCCAGGCCTCCCAGCGCTCGCAGCAGGCCGCGGTCGCCCAGTCGGTGCGCCGGGTCGACGAGAGCCGCGCGTCTCTCGAGAACGCGCGCAGCCAGCGCCAACAGGTGGGGGTGCGCCAGGCCCAGGTGGACGCCGCGCAGGGGCGCCTGGCCCAGGCGATCGCCAACCTGCAGCAGGCGGAGCTGAACCTGGTGTACTGCACGATCCGGGCCCCGATGGGGGGCCGCGTGAGCCGCAAGTCGGTCGAGGTGGGGCAGGTGGTCACCGCGGGCCAGGCGCTGCTCGCGGTGGTGGATCTCGACGACGTGTGGGTGCTGGCCAACTACAAGGAGACCGAGCTGACCGACGTGCGGTCCGGGCAGTCGGCGACCGTCACCGTCGACACCTATCCGGGCAAGAAGTTCCGCGCGCGGGTCGACTCGATCCAGGCCGGCTCGGGCGCGGTGTTCTCGCTGCTGCCGCCCGAGAACGCGACCGGCAACTTCGTGAAGGTGGTGCAGCGCGTGCCGGTGAAGCTGGTCTTCGAGCCCGGCGAGAACGCCCAGCACCTGCTCGTGCCCGGCATGTCCGTCGTCCCGATCATCTCCATCCGTCGATGAAGATCGACGTGCTGCTGATCCCGGTCGGCGCGCGCTATCCCGACATGCGCGCCGCCGCGCTCGCGGCCGAGGAGTCGGGCTTCGACGGGGTGTGGACGTGGGACCACCTGCGCGATCCCGAGGAAGCGGCGGAGGCGGGCGTGCCGGAGGCGTGGACGGTGCTCACCGCGCTGGCCGAGGCCACCCGGCGGATCACCCTCGGCCCGCTGGTGCTGAACACCGGCCTGCGCCATCCCGGCGTGCTCGCCAACATGGCGGCCACGCTCCAGCAGGTCTCGGGCGGTCGGCTCCTGCTCGGCATCGGCGCGGGCGCGACGCCCTCGATGGCCTACGCGCGCGAACAGGCTGCGCTCGGCATGGAGGTGGCGGGAGACCGGGTGCGCGCCGAGCGGGTGGCCGAGACCGCGCAGGTGCTGCGGCGGCTCTGGAGCGGCGACCGGTCGAGCTTCGCGGGGAGCCAGTTCCGCCTCGATCGGCCGTCGGGCTACCTGCGCCCGGATCCGCCGCCGCCCATCATCGTGGGCGGCTTCGGCCCCCGCATGGCCGCGATCGCGGGGCGCCACGCCGACGGCTTCAACACCCAGGCCATGCATCCCGATCTCGCCGAGCTCGGCCGCGTGGCCCGCGACGCCCACGCCGCGGCGGGGCGCGATCCCGCGCGCTTCGGGCTGAGCGTGTTCGCCGGCCTGAGCGAGCGCTGGCTGCGCGAGGGCACGCCGGAGCGGGCGCGGCTCGAGCGCGCGGGGGTGGACCGGCTGATCTTGCTGACGTCGCCGCCCTACGACCTGGCCGCGATCCGACGGAAGCGCTAGCTCGTCGTCGCCGCATCCGGGTAGCAGAAGTGCCGCCGTCGCCGCCCGCGCACTTCCCGTATAATGACCGGGCTCCATGTCCACCTCCGTCCTGGTCGGCGTCGACATCGGCACGTCATCCGCCAAGGGAGCGGCCTACGATCCGGACGGGCGCGCGCTCGGCACCGTCGAGATCGCGTATCGCCACGAGACGCCGCGCCGCGGGTGGGCCGAGGCCGACGCGACCGCGTGGTGGCGCGCGACGTGTCGCATCCTGCGCTCGCTCGCCGACACGGTGCGGCCCGCGCAGATCGACGGGGTGGCGGTGACCGGCCAGGCCCCCACGCTGCTCGCGGTGGACGCGAGCGGGCGCCCGGTACGCCCGGCCATCCTGTGGCTCGACGTACGGAGCGAGAGCGTGGCCGAGGAGATCGCGGTGCGCGTGGGCCCGGAGGGCGAGCGCGTCTCCGGCAACCGCGTGCACGCCTTCTTTCTCGGCCCCAAGCTCGCCTGGCTGCGCCGCCACGAGCCGGCGCGCTTCGAGCGGCCGCTCACCATCCTCCAGTCGCACAGCTATCCGGTGATGCGGCTCACCGGAGCGCGCGTCACCGACTACTCGTCCGCCGCCCTCGCGGCGCCGCTCTACGACTGTCGGACGCGCGCGTGGTCGCCCGAGATGTGCGCGGCGCTGGGCGTCGATCCCGCGTGGCTGCCCGAGATCAAGCCGAGCCACGCGATCGCGGGGCGGGTGACCGCGGCGGCGGCGCGCGAGACCGGGTTGCGCGAGGGCACCCCGGTCGCGGTGGGCGGCGCCGACTTCGCGGCCTCCACCCTCGCCGCCGGCGTCACCGAGCCGGGAGAGGCGTGCCTGATGCTGGGCACCGCGGGCAACCTGATCATGCCGCTCGCCGCGCCCGATTTCGACAGCCGGCTGATCAACTCCCACCACGTGGGATGCGATCGCTATCTCGCGCTCGGCGGCACGCTCTCGGGCGCGCTGCAGGAGTGGTTCCGCTCCATCGCCGCGCCCGGCGCCGCCTTCGAGACGCTCGACGCGGAGGCGGCCGCGGTGCCCGCGGGGGCCGACGGCCTGCGCCTCCTGCCCTATCTCCAGGGCGAGCGCACGCCGGTGTGGGACGCGGGCGCGTGCGGGGCCTTCGTGGGGCTCTCGCTGGTGCACGGGCGCGGGCACCTCTACCGCGCGGTGCTCGAGGGCGTGGCGGTGTCGTTCCGGCACTGCGCGGAGATCGCGGCGGAGAAGGGCTTGGCGCTCCGCGAGGTCATCGCGGTCAACGGGGGCGCGCGCAGCGCGGTGTGGCGCCAAATCCTGTGCGACGCCCTCGGCGTGCCGCTCCTCTACGTGCCGGACGGGGCGGGCGCGCCGACCGGCGGCGCGCTGCTCGCGGGCATGGCGGTCGGGCTGGTGGACGGCGTCGCGACCGCCCGGCGCTGGCGCAGCGCGCTGGTGCGACACGCCCCCGACGCGGGCCGCACCGAGACCTACGCGGGCCTGCTCGCGGGCCGGCGCGCGCTCTACCCGGCGATCCGCCAGATCGCCTGATGGCCCGCATCGCCATCCTCGGGGCCGGCTTCATGGGAGCGGCCCTGACGGTGCCCGCCACCGACAACGGCCACTCGGTGGCGCTCTGGGGCACGTACCTCGACGACCATCTGATCGCGGCGGTGCGCGCGGGGGCCAAGCACCCCAAGCTCGGCCTCGTGCTGCCGCCCGCGGTGACCGCCTACGACTCGACCGAGCTGCCGCGGGCGCTGGCCGGCGCCGACCTCGTGATCGGCGCGGTGACGTCGGACGGCGCGCTGCCGATCCTCCGGCGCGCCGCGACCCGGCTCGCGCCCGGGGTGCCGGTGCTGAGCGTGTCCAAGGGCCTGGCCCAGAGCCGCGGGCGCGCGGTGACGCTCTCCGACGCGATCGCGGAGCTGACCGGGCTCCACATCGTCACGGTGGGCGGGCCGTCGAAGGCGCTCGAGCTGGCCCGGCGCGTGCCCACCGCGGTGGTCTACGCCTCCCCGCAGGCCGCGGTGCGCCGGCGGGTCAGGCAGTGGCTCGAGACCGACTACTACCGCGTCGAGGAGACCGCCGACCAGCGGGGCCTCGAGCTCTGCTCCGCGCTCAAGAACGCCTACGCCATCGCCATCGGCCTCTGCGACGGGCTGGTGGCGGCGGGCCGCGCGGAGGCGATGTACAACACCAAGTCCGCGCTCTACACCCAGGCCCTGAGCGAGATCGCGCGGCTCGGCCGGAGCGTCGGCATGCGCGGGGCCACCGTGCTTGGCCTCGGCGGGGCGGGCGACCTGCACGTCACCGGCATGGCCGGGCGCAACCGCATCTTCGGCGAGCTGCGCGGTGCGGGCCGGCCCACCCGGGAGGTGGTGGCCACCCTCAAGGCGCGCGACGAGCTGACCGAGGGCTACGCCGCCATCCGCTGGTGCTGGCGGTTCGCGCGCGAGCGCAAGGTGACGGGCGTGCCGCTGCTCCGCGCCCTCCGCCGCATCGTCTACGGCGGCCACGACGTGGAGCGCGAGCTCTCCGCGGCCTGCTTCGGGAGCGCTACCTCTCTCAGGTGAGGGCGAGCCGGTAGCCCTTGACCAGCATGGTGGGGGCGGGCCGGAAGTCGATCTCGGGTGCCCGCACGAACCCCATGCGCTCGTAGAGCGCCATCGCCACCGCCATCATGTCGGTGGTGTGCAGGGTGATGGCGCGCGCGCCGGCCGCGCGCGACCGCCGGATGCACTCCTCCACGAGCCGCCGGCCGATGCCTCGCGCCCGTCCCGCCGGCGCCACCGCGAGGAGCCGCAGCTCGGGCTCCGCGAGCGGGGCCGAGGCGGCGCGCCCCGGCGCGGCCATCGTCCCGCCCGCGGGCACGAGCAGCACGCTGCCCACGAGCGCGCCCGCCGTCTCCGCCACGATCACCGACGCCGGCGCGGCCGCGGCCAGCGTGGACACGATGTTCTCCCGGTACGCGGCCCAGAGCGGCGGCGCGAGCACCGCCGCGTACTGCTCGTAGGCGGCGAGGGTCACCGCCTCGATGGCCGCGCGGTCCGCCGCGCGGGCGGAGCGAACCGTGACGTCGTCTCCTCGCGCGCTCATCCCACCGCGGGCTTGACCTCGCCGGCCAGCCGCTCCATCGCGTGCGTCATCGCGGGGATGCCGGCCCGCGGCAGGTCGAAGGTCATCCACTCCGCGCCCATGCCCCGCACTCGCTTGATGTCGGCGGCCACCTCCGCCACCGAGCCCTGGAACGCGGCGCGGCCCGCGCCCTTGGCGCCGTCGGTCAGATCGAGCAGGTTGCGCGGCGAGAGCCCGAGCCTGTCGCGCCGTCCCTTGCGAGCGGCCAGATCGCGGAGAGTCGCGTAGCCCTTCTCGATCTCGTCGAGCCCGAGGCCGAGGGGGTGCCACGCGTCGCCCAGCTCCGCGCAGCGTCGCACCGCGGGGCCCGAGACCGTGCCCGGCGAGCCGCCGACCCAGATCGGCGGGTGCGGCCGCTGCGCGGGGCGCGGGGAGAAGGTCGCGCCCGAGAAGCTCGTGTACTTGCCGTTGTATTGCGGGATGTCCGCGCCGAAGGCGGCCTTGATCGCGCGGATGTAGTCGTCGCTCAGCCGCCCGCGCTCCGCGAACGGCAGGCGCAGGTCCACGAACTCCGCCTCGTCCCAGCCCACCCCCACCCCGAAGATGAAGCGCCCGCCCGAGGCCTGGTCCACGGTGGCCGCGGCCTTGGCCGC
>DASZJM010000150.1:0-2548 GCA_035948165.1 Candidatus Methylomirabilota bacterium | reverse complement strand
CGTTAATATTAGCCGACCGGAATTGGTGGTAATATGAAGTCGCTGAAAATGCGGGAGCTTTCTCAAAGGAGCGGGGCATGAAGACGCTGAAGGAGATGCTGGCGGAGGCTCGGAGCGTGGTGCCCGAGCAGGGGCCGGCCGAGGTCAAGAAGCGGATCGACGCGGGCGAGCCGCTGGTCCTCATCGACGTGCGCGATCCCGACGAGTACCGGGACGGGTTCATCGAGCCGGCGACGAACATCAGCCGCGGCTTCCTCGAGTTCCGCATCGGCGGCGCCGCCGCCGAGCCCACCACGCCGATCGTTCTCTATTGCCAGAGCGGGCTCCGCTCGATGCTGGCGGCCAAGGTTCTGCGCGACCTGGGCTACGAGAACGTCACCAATCTCCAGGGCGGCTTCCAGAAGTGGGCGCAGTCGGGCCTCCCGGTGGTCAAGGACCGCCCGCTCCAGGCCGAGCAGATCCAGCGCTACAGCCGGCACTTCCTGCTGAATCAGGTCGGGGAGAAGGGCCAGCGGAAGCTGCTGCGCTCCAAGGTGCTGCTGATCGGCGCGGGCGGGCTCGGCTCGCCGACCGCGGTGTACCTGGCCGCGGCGGGCGTCGGCACCATCGGCCTCATGGACGGCGACGTGGTGGACGTCTCGAACCTGCAGCGCCAGATCCTCCACACGACCGCCAACGTGGGACGGCCCAAGGTGGACTCGGGCGTCGAGATGATCCGGGCGCTCAACCCGGACGTGAACGTGATCCCGCTGCCGATGCGCATCGACGTCGACAACGTGATGGACGTCATCAAGGACTACGACCTAGTGGTGGACGGCTCGGACAACTTCGACACCCGCTACCTGGTGAACGACGCCTGCTACCTCGGCGGCAAGACCAACGTGCACGGCTCCATCTTCCAGTTCGAGGGCATGGCCACCGTGCTCGCCCCGAACCAGGGGCCGTGCTACCGCTGCCTCTACCCGACTCCGCCCCCGCCCGGCCTGGTCCCCAGCTGAAGCGAGGCCGGCGTCCTGGGCGTGCTCCCAGGCATCATCGGAGTGGTGCAGGCCACCGAGACCATCAAGCTCCTGCTCGGCATCGGCGATCCCCTGATCGGCCGCCTCCTGACCTATGACGCGCTCGGCATGCGCTTCCGCGAGGTCAAGCTCCGTCGCGACCCCAAGTGCCCCCTCTGCGGCGAGCACCCGACGATCACCGATCTGTCGATCCATCGGACTGCGGCGGATGCGTGCGCGGTGGGCGACAACGGGCACCCCGCGCCCGCGGGCGCTCCCGTCGCGAAGGTGGGCGGCTAGCCGCTATACGAGCCGGTCGCAGGTGATCCGGCGCCAACCGTCGCGGTCAGCGCCGGTCCTCTCCCAAACGCTCACACACCAGCTCGACCGGTCGCACCCCGACCACGACCGCGCCGACGAACCCGGATCGGGGCGCGAGTGGCGCCATCGTCCATGCCTCCACGTGGGCGGGGTCGATCTCCACGGCCTCGAGCCGCGCCGGCACGCCGGGCGCCAGCGATACCGAGAATCGCTCGAGCGGATACGACAGGCCGAGGCCGACCGCTTTGATATAGGCTTCCTTCCTCGTCCAGCAGTTGAAGAACCCGGCCGGCCGCAGGGGCACCGGTAGTGCGCGCAGGGCCGCGCACTCCTGGCGGGAAAAGGTCCGCTCGGCGATCCGGTCCATATCCGGCAGCGGACGCAGCCGCTCCACGTCAACCCCGACCGGGCCGCCGACCGTCACCGCGTACAGCGCGAGATGCGCCGAGTGCGCGAGGCTGAACTGCAGATCGAGGGACCCGGCCGGGGCCGCGAGGGCCGGCTTGCCTTTGTCACCATAGGTGAAAGCTAGCGCGCGCGGATCCGCGCCGAGACATCCGCCCAGGATCTCGCGGAGGGCCGCGCGCGCCGCGATCCACCGCATCGCGTCCCGCCGGAGGCGAAACCGCTCCGCTCGCTCTCGCTCGTCCGCACTCAGGAGGGGCACGAAACGGTCGATGGCGGCGGCCCCGGGCTCGAGGTCGGCGCTCCAGATCCGCGCTTCACCCGGCCCGGGCGCGATGATGCGTGACGACACCGGCCACGCCGCGATCACGGTGCCCACGTTCTCCCCTCCGGAGCTCGGGCAGCCTCGGCGGTCATCTCGGTCTTCACTGCATCAGCTCCTTCTGCGTCGAGAGCACGGGGAAGCGCTCCTCCTGGGAATGACGGCATCGGATCGGCTCCAATGTCACATCGGCCCCGACTCCCGGGAGCAGGAACGCGAGGAGGACCGGGGACCGAGCACTTCCCTCGGAACTCGATTGTAGCGGAGGCGAGATTTTCTGAAGCGCCTCTGAGCCTTCGGCTGAAGCCCGAGTCAGGGCCGCACCGCCATCGCCGGGGAAGAAGCAATCCGCGTCGGAATATTGGCGCGCCTGGAGGGATTCGAACCCCCGACCCTCGGCTTAGAAGGCCGATGCTCTATCCAACTGAGCTACAGGCGCGTGCTGGTATTCTGCGAGGTTAGCGGGCGGGAAGCAAGCTTCTCAGTGGCTTGGCGGGCTGCG
>DASZJM010000149.1:0-28025 GCA_035948165.1 Candidatus Methylomirabilota bacterium | reverse complement strand
TGTCCTCCGGGTTCCGGATTCGGTGTGGCTGTCCGGTTAGACCGGGGACCCCCCGGAAAGTTCCCCCCTACTGCAGGCGCAGGATCACGTGCACTTGCGCGGGCAGATCGGGGCGCTCGGCCTCGACCCGCCAGGCGCCGAGGCGCGCCAGGCTCTGCGTGAACTCGGCGTAGCGCGGCTGCGGCACCACCGCCTCGACGATGGTCGCCTCCTGCTCGCGGCGGCGGCCGGTCTCGCGGCCGCCCACGCGGGCGATCAGCTCGGCGAGATCGCGCTCCGCCGCGTCGCGGTCGCGCACCGCGATGCCGGTCACCGCGTCGGCCGAGGGAGCGGCCCGCTTGGCCGCCAGGCGAGGGGCCGCCGGCGCGCCACGCGAGCCTTCGGCGGTTGGCGGAACCGGCGCCTGGCGATTCTCGGCCTGGCTCTTCTGAAATGCGCCCTCGTCCTTGGCGGCGGGCGGCGCCGCGCCGGGTGCGGGGCTCGTCGGCGCCGCGGGGGCGGTGGCGGCGGGCGGCGCGGCCACGGGCGGGGCGGTGTCGAGCCGCGGAGCGGCCGGCGCGGGGGCGGCCTCCTGCTTCGGAGTCTCCGCCTCCGACGCGATCCTCTCGCGCGCGGTCGGCGCCTCGCGGCGGTCCTGCTCCTTCTCGAGCGGACGCGCCTTGCTCTCCGGGGAGCGCTCTGTGGAGGACGAGTCGCGGGCGAAGCGGTCGGTCAGCCCCGTCGGCGGCGCCGGCCGCGCGGTCTTCTCGCGGGGATCCTCGCGAACCTCGGGCTGGGTCCGGGCCGACTCCTGGAGCGCGGGCGTGCGCTCGAACACGTACACCGCGAGCAGCGCCACCATCACCAGCGCGGTGGCCTCGGCGGGCAGCTTCACCGAGAAGGGGAGGAAGACGGCGGCGGCCACGCGCCGATACCACGGCCGGGGCCGGGCCGCGGCGGTGACCGCGTCCACGAAGCCGACCGGCGCGCGCGCGGGCTCCACGCGGTGGAGGAGGGCCACCGTCTGCTCGAGCCGCGCCAGCTCGCGCCGGCACTCCGGGCAGCCCTCGAGGTGCTGGGCGACGCGCTGCCGCTCCTCCGGGGCGAGGGCCTCGTCCAGGAAGGCGGAGAGCGATTCGCGGGCGTCGTGGCAGCTCATGGCAGAAAGCGCTCCAGCTTGTCCTTCAGATCCGCGCGGGCCCGGTGCAGGCGCGAGCGGACCGTCCCCAGCTCGAGATCGAGCGCCTCCGCGATCTCCTCGTACGAGAGGCCCTCGAGGTCGCGCAGCACCACCACGATGCGCCGCTCCTCGGGCAGCTCCGCGATCGCGCGCTGTAGCGCCGCCTCGAGCTCGCCCCGCTCGACCGCGACGTCCGGCCGCTCCCCGCCGGCCAGGCGCAGCAGCGTCTCCTCGCCCTGCCGGCGCAGCCGCCGCTCACCCTTGGCGAGCCGGTTCAGGCAGAGCCGCGAGGTGATGGCGTAGAGCCAGGTCGAGAGCTTGGCGTCGCCGCGGAAGTCGGCCAGGGCCCGATGGGCGCGGAGGAAGGCCTCCTGGGCCACCTCCTGGGCCTCGGCGGCGTTGCCGAGCATCCGCACCGCCACCCCGAATACCCGATGCTGGTACGTGATCACCAGCTCCTCGAAGGCGGCAGTCTCGCCGGCGCGCAGCCGGTCCAGGAAGCGCGGCGCGTCGCCTGCCTCCGCCTCTCGCACGGTAAGACCATACCCCGCCCGAGAAGTTCCCGCGTAGAAATGCCGGTGCCGCCCCTCCCGAGCCGCCCGGATCGGCGTGGTAGACTCCGCGCCATCATGACCAAGCGCGAGCGTGTCCTGTCGGCGGCCCGTCGAGGGCCGGTGGATCGTCCTCCGGTGTCCTTCTGGCGTCACGTGCCCGACGTCGACCACACCGCGGCCGGCCTGGCGGACGCCATGCTGGCCTTCCAGCGGAAGTGGGACCTCGACTTCGTCAAGGTGATGTCGAGCGGCGTCTACTGCGTGGAGGACTGGGGCTGCCGGGTGGCGTACCAGGGCTCGCCCAACGGGGCCAAGCAGTGCACCGAGCACGGGGTGCGGGAGCGGAAGGACTGGGCCCGGGTGCGGCCGCTCGACGAGGGGGCCGGTGCGCTCGGCCGCGAGCTCGAGGCGGTGCGCCTGGTCGCGCGCGGGCGCGCCGACGACGCGCCGATCCTGCACACCCTCTTCTCGCCTCTCACGGTGGCCCGGAAGCTCGCGGGGGACCGGATGGTCGCGGACCTGCGCGCGGAGCCGGGCGCGGTCGAGCCCGCGCTCGACGCCATCGCCGACACGATGGCGCGCCACGCGCGCGCCGCGCTCGACGCGGGCGCCGACGGCCTCTTCTTCGCCACCCAGGCCGCGGTACCCGACGTGCTCACCGAGGAGGAGACCGCGCGCTTCGAGCTGCCCCGCATGCGCCGCATCCTCGACGCGGTCGGCGATCGCTCGGCCCTCACCCTGCTGCACGTGCACGGGCGCGACGTCTACTTCGATCGGGCCGCGGCCCTGCCGGTGCACGCGATGAACTGGCACGATCGGCTGACCACGCCGGGCCTCGGCGACGGCCACCGCCGCTTCGCGGGCGCGGTGGTGGGCGGGCTCAGCGAGCACCGCACGCTCCAGGCCGGGCCGCCCGACGCGGTGGCGGCCGAGGTGCGGGACGCCATCGCCCAGACCGGCGGGCGCGGGGTGATCATCGGCCCCGGCTGCGTGCTGCCGCTCGCCACGCCGGACGCGCACCTGGCCGCGGTGGTGGCCGCGGTCAAGACGGCGGGATGAGACCGGGCAAGCCGGTCCTCGTCCTCCTCGCGCTCGCGCTGGCCGGGATCACGGTGGGTCCGGCCGCGGCCCAGGCGCCGGGCGAGGTGCGGGTGGCGCTCCCGTGGACGCCCGAGAACCTCGATCCGACCATGAACCTCTCGTCGATCCGGGCCAAGGTGGGCGTGAGTCTCTTCGACTCGCTGGTGGGCCGCGACGCCGAGAACCGGCTGGTGCCCCAGCTCGCCGAGTCCTGGAAGGCGCTCGACGACCTCACCCTGCAACTCAAGCTCCGCCGCGGGGTCGTCTTCCACAACGGCGAGCCCTTCAACGCGGAGGCGGTGCGCTTCACCGTCGAGCGCGTGCTCGACCCCAACCAGAAGTCGCCGAACCGGGCGAACGTGGCCGAGGTGGCGCGGGTCGACGTGATCGACGACTACACGATCAACCTGGTGCTCCGCCAGCCGTACGCGCCGCTGCTCAACCGGCTCATCGACTTTCCCATCGTGCCGCCCCGGTACACCGCGGAGAAGGGCAACCAGGGCCTGGCCCTCCGGCCGGTGGGCACCGGCCCGTTCCGCTTCGTGGAGCTGGTCAAGGACGATCACCTGATCCTGGAGGCCTTCGACCGGCACTGGCGGGGAGCGCCGAAGATCCGACGCATCGTCTACAAGCCGATCCCCGAGCCCTTCACGCGCGCGGCCGCCCTGCGCAACAACGAGGTCGACGTGATCGACACCGTCCCGCCCAACCTCGCCGCCGAGCTCGAGCGCGCGGGCGGCATCCGGGTGCAGCGCGTGCCCAGCACCTGGATCATCTACCTGGGGCTCAACGCCTTCCGCAAGCCGCTCTCGGACGTGCGGGTGCGCCAGGCCCTCAACTACGCGACCGACGTCGACGCGCTGGTCAAGAGCGTGCTCGACGGCAACGGCCGGCGGATGGACGGCCCCTTCACGCCGCAGATGTTCGGCTTCGATCCGTCGGTCAAGGGCTACGGCCCCGACCCGGCCCGGGCTCGGCGGCTGCTGGCGGAGGCCGGCTATCCGGACGGCGTCGAGATCACGCTCGAGGCCCCGGCCGGCCGCTATCAGGGCGACAAGGAGATCGCGGAGGCGCTCGGCGGCCAGTGGCAGAAGGCGGGCTTCAAGCCGCGCGTGCAGGTGGCCGAGTGGGGCGCCTACTTCAAGCGCTACCTCGGCAAGCAGTTCCAGGACGCCTACCTGCTCGGGCTCGGCGGTCCCATGCAGGACGGCGACGAGCTCTACAACCTGGTCTCGTCGAAGGGCCGCGGCCTCTACTACAAGAACGAGAAGGTCGACGCGCTCTTCGACGCGGGCCGCACCACCACCGACCCGGCGAAGCGGAAGAAGATCTACGCGGACCTGGCTCGCGCCATGGTCGAGGACGCCACCTGGGTCTTCCTCGTGCAGCAGGTCGACATCTACGCGACCCGCGACCGGGTGATGTGGACGCCGCGCGGCGACCAGTGGATGTCACTTTACGACGCGATCGTCAAGCCGTAGCCCGTCGAGCCCACCGGCGAATCGCGGTTCAGCGGCGACTGATCAGAAAGCAGGCGATCTGCTCTTAGTGCGCGAAATCGTGGACCGCCGATCCACCAACCCACCGAGTTATCCACGGGCCGCCCACGACGTCGGTGAATTCACGAGTTGCCACACGACGCCGCCGGCTTGTGCTCAGATGTGGAACGAATTTCGCCAGGATGAGCCTGCGCGGATTGCACCGCGCTACTTGAGGATGACGTAGCCCTGCGCTTCCAGATCCTTCACGCAGTTGTCGCGCGTACGCTTGGCCATCTCGTCCCACCACTTGCCCTGGGTCCGCGCCGCCTCACCCGAGCAGGTCATGGTCTGCCCGGTCTGAGGGTTCCGCAGCCGGACGTCCGGCAGGCCGGCGCATCCGATCAGCACGAGGCCGACGAGGGCGATGAGCCAGCTCCTGGTCATGGGCATCCCGGCCGCAAGTCTAAACCCGGTCTCCTGAATTCGTCCACCCCGTAGACCGCCTGTCCCGCGGGGCACCGGGGCATCCCGGGCCGTCGTACAATCCCACCCGCGCATGCCTCGAATGCCGATCCTGATCGCGGTAGGCGAGCGGGTTGCTCTGCGGAAGCCGACGGCCCGCGACCGGGACGAGTACCTCGCCCTCCGGCGAGCGAGCGCCCGCTTCCTCCGGCGGTGGGAGCCGCGGCCGATCGCCGGGCGCTCCGCGCGCCAGCAGTTCACCGACTGGCTCGCGTCGGCGCGCGACGGGCGCCACGAGAAGCTCCTGATCTGCCGCCTCGAGGACGAGGCCATCCTCGGGGCCATTAACCTGAACGAGATCGTGCGGGGGCCGGCGCAGAGCGCCTACCTGGGCTACTGGATCGGCGCCCGCCACGCGAGACGGGGCTACATGACCGAGGCGCTGCAGCTGGCGCTCGGCCACGCCTTCCGCACCCTCGGCCTGCATCGCGTCGAGGCGAACATCCTGCCGAACAATCGGCCCTCGCGCACCCTGGTCCGTCACGCCGGGTTCCGGCGGGAAGGGTACTCGCCCGGATATCTCGAGATCGCGGGGCGCTGGGCGGACCACGAGCGATGGGCGCTGCTCGCCGACGTGTGGCGGCCGCGATGAAGCCGCAGGCCGACCCGGCGGAGGCGCTGCGGTCCGTTCCGCCGCGCGACTTCATCCGGGCGCGCGACGCGCTGGCCGCCCAGCTCACGAAGGGCGGCCGGGTGGCCGAGGCGCGACGGGTGGCGCGTCTCCGGCGGCCGGGCCCGCTGGTGTGGGCGCTCAACCGCGCCGCGCTCGCCCGGCCGCGGGAGCTCGCCGCGCTCGTGGAGACGGTGGACCGCTTGCGCCGCGCGCAGCTCGGGCACGGCGACGTGCGGGCGGCGATGGAGGGATATCGCACCGCGTTCGAGCCGCTCGTGCGGGGCGCGCATCAGGTGCTGCGCGAGGCCGGGACGGCAGTCACGCCCGGGCTCGATCGCCGGATGCGCAGCACGCTCCTGGCCGCGGTGACCGACCGGGGGCTGCGCGCCGAGCTGGGAGCCGGGCGACTCGAGCGGGAGCACGCCGACCCGGGCTTCGCGGTACTCTCGCGGGGGCCGGTGCCGGCCGGCTTTCTCGCCGCGCGGCCGAGCGGGCGATCGGTGAAGGCCGCCCGGCCCGCGCCCGCGCTCGCGCCGCCTCCGAAGCCACCACGGAGCTCGGAGTCTGCCGCCACCGCGGCGGCGAAGACGCGCAGTGAAGCACGGGAGCAGGCCCGCGCGGCCCGGCAAACCGCTCGCGAGGCCCGATCCCAGGCGCTCCAGGCCGAGCGCGCGGAGCGTGCCGCGCAGGCGGCTGAGCGGCGGGCGGCCGCCCTGCGCCGAGCGCTGGCGGCCGTCGAGGAGCAGAGCGCGAAGCTCCGGGCGAGGGCCAACGAGGCGAGGGGCCGCGTCACCGGGGCGGCGGAGTCTCCGCGTCCGGCGTCTCGGGGGGCCGATCCCGGGGCGACTCACTCCCGGGCGCCTCGGCCTGCTCGGGGCTAGGCACGACGCAGTCCGGGCACTCCAGATAGGTGCGCACTCGGTCTGCTTCCCGTCGCATCCGGGTGGCAAGCGCGCGCCCGCATTTCTCGCAGCGCGGCACCTCCCCGAGTGTCGGCATCGTGCTCTCGCCGGGAGCATAGAGCGTGCCCGACCGGTCTTGACGGTCTCGAGCGAGCGAATCGAGTCATATTGCCCGCCCGCGGACCGTACACCGGCAGGGACTACCGTGTAGATTCAGACGCACCGGAACGCCGCGACTCCTCGCGCCAGATCCGGTAGCAATCCTCGTGGGCGAGGCCGTGCGTATCGCCCGGGCCTTCCACCTCGCGCTCGACGGTATCCCGCGTGATGGCCTTGCCGCAGACGAGACACGGGCGATCGGTGCCGCGGCGGGCGACCGAGATGCTGCCGGCGAGGAAGAGACGGCCGTCCGCCAGTCGCTCTCGCACGCTCTGCCGCAGCGTGTCGGCGTCGAGATCGCTTCCTCCC
Source organism: Candidatus Methylomirabilota bacterium (assembly GCA_035948165.1). Classification (GTDB taxonomy): domain Bacteria; phylum Methylomirabilota; class Methylomirabilia; order Rokubacteriales; family CSP1-6; genus CAMLFJ01. The sequence continues at coordinate 21,246 of DASZJM010000149.1, read as the reverse complement.
GCGATCAGACGCAAGTGGCCGGGCCTCGTCCGGCGCGCGCCGAGCCCGGCAACCGCCGCGCGACGAGGCGGCCGCGCCAGACGCCAGATCGTGCCGCGCGCGCGAAGACGCTGGCGTCGCTTCGCCCGCAGCACGAGCAGTAGCCATCCCGCGTTGCTCGATGTGCTCACGCAGTCTGATGAGGCAAGCTCCATGCCGGTGCCGAGAACGACTCTCCCCGCGCCACTTAGGACATCGCGGCCGACCACGCGTCGTCGAGGGTCGGAAGGAATGTCCGACTCGCGCGGGTCGGGATTTCCGCATCTCGTCTCACGACGAGGGCGCCACCACTACCGGTAGCGCAGACGCATTCGTGTTTTTTGTGAGGCCGCGGAGGGGCGTCCACCGGAGAATACTCGGCGTCGGAGGACCATGAACCTCATGCGCTTCGTGTGGACGTACCTGGTGGTCGTCGTGGTGTTCGCGTTCGGATTCCTCTGCGCCTCTGCGTTCACGCTGGGCGACGACTAGCTCCCTCGCTCGCCGCACTCGCCGGCCGCTCCCGGTGGGTCCCATACCGCTGTGTTAATATCCGAGCCGTATGTCTTCGACGAACCTGCTGGATTGCTCGCCCGCGGAGATGGAAGCGCTGGCCGAGTCCCTGGGCACCCCCCGCTATCGCGGGCGACAGCTGGCCCGCTGGATCTTCGGCCGGTCGGTGACCGATCTCGAGGCGATGACGGACCTGCCCCGCGACTTTCGCGCCGCCCTCGCGGCCCGCGCGACGGCGGACGTGCCCGAGGTCGAGCGCCGGACCCCGTCGCAAGACGGTAGCCACAAGCTGGTCCTCCGCTATGCCGACGGCGCGCGCGTCCAGGCGGTGCTCATGCCGGACGGCGACCGGCTCACCCTCTGCGTCTCGACCCAGGTGGGCTGCGGGTTCGGCTGCGCGTTCTGCTTCACCGGCACGATGGGGCTCGAGCGCAACCTGAGCGCGGGCGAGATCGTGGGGCAGGTGGTGGCGGCCCGGCAGGGACTCGCGGCGGGCGAGCGCATCACCCACATCGTGTACATGGGCATGGGCGAGCCTCTCGCCAACTACACGGCGACCGTGAAGTCGCTCCGCCTGCTCACCGACCCACAGGCCTTCGGCTTCTCGCCCCGGCGCATCACGGTCTCGACGGTGGGGCTGGTGAGCGGCATCGAGCGGCTGGCCAAGGAGAGCCTCAAGGTCAACCTGGCCATCTCGCTGCACGCCACCAGCAACGAGATCCGCGACCGGATCATGCCGGTCAATCGCGGCTTCGCCATCGAGGAGCTGCTCGCGGCCTGCCGCCGCTTCCCGCTCCCGTTCCGCCAGCGGATGACCTTCGAGTACGTGCTGCTCGACGACGTCAACGACTCGCTGGAGGACGCCCGCCGCCTCGTGAAGCTGCTGAAGGGGATCCGGGGCAAGATCAACCTGATCCCGTTCAACGACTGGGAGGGCTCGGGCTTCGCCCGTCCTCCGCTGCCCCGCATTCTCGCGTTCCAGGCGGTGCTGCTCGAGCACGGCATCACCGCGACCATCCGCTGGAGCAAGGGGGAGGACATCGGGGCGGCGTGCGGGCAGCTCCGCGAGGTGGTGCCCGCATGAGCGCGCCGGTGACGGTGGCCCTCACCACGCTCGGCTGCCGGCTGAACCAGGTCGAGTCGCAGGAGATGGGGGCGCTCCTCGAGGGGCGCGGCTTCCGCGTCGTTCCCGCCGGCAGCCACGCGCAGGTCCACGTGGTGAACACCTGCACGGTGACCGGCCGCGCGGATTTCTCCGATCGCCAGGCCATCCGGCGCATCACCCGCGAGGACCCGGGCGCCTTCCTGGTCGTCACCGGCTGCTTCGCCCAGACCGATCCGGACGCGGTGGCCGCGCTGCCGGGGGTGGACCTGGTGGTGGGCAACCAGGAGAAGTATCGGCTGCCCGACCTGCTCGACTCCCTGGTCAAGCGCCCGCGGCCCGCGGTGGCGGTGGCCGACATCCGCGAGGCCCGCGCGATGCCGATCGCGCCGATCGCCCTGGGCAACTCGATGATCGGGCGGACGAGCGGGCGATCGCGCGCCTTCGTGAAGATCCAGGACGGCTGCCAGCATCGCTGCGCGTTCTGCATCGTGCCCGCCGCGCGCGGGGGGAGCCGGAGCCAGGAGCCCAAGGTGGTGCTCGACCAGGTGCGCGCCCTCGCAGAGGCGGGCTATGCGGACGTCACGCTGACCGGCGTCGACATCGGCCACTACGGCTGGGATCTCTACCCGCGGACGTCCCTCGCGGCACTGGTGCGAAGCCTGGCCGGCGTCGACGGGCTGCGCTGGCTCCGCCTCTCCTCGGTGCTGCCGTCCTACTTCACCGCCGATCTGATCGACGCGGTCACCACGCTGCCGGTGGTGGCCCCGCACCTGCACCTGCCGCTCCAGAGCGGCAGCGATCGCGTGCTGCGGCTCATGCGCCGGCCGTACCACACCGGGATGTACCGCGACCTCGTGAACCGCCTGGCCGCCGCCATTCCCGGGCTCGGCCTGGGCGCGGACGTCATCGTGGGACACCCGGGCGAGACCGACGAGGATTTCGAGGCGACCCTCGCGCTCGTCGACGCGCTGCCGTTCTCGTACCTGCACGTCTTCGCCTACTCGGACCGCAAGGGCACCGAGGCGGCCCGGCGCCCCGGTCACGTGCCCGCCGCGGTGATCCGCGAGCGGAGCCAGCGGCTACGGCGCCTGGGGCGCGAGAAGAGCCACGCCTTCCGGCGCGCGCTCGTCGGTCGCGCGCGCCAGGTCCTGGTCCTCGACGCACCGGACCGGCCCACCGGCCTCCTCGCCGGGCTCACGTCGAACTACGTCGAGGTGCTCTTCTCCGGGCCCGAGGGCCTCGGGCGCCGGATGGCGACCGTCGAGATCACCGAGGTCCGCGGCGACCGGACCTACGGGCGGCTCGTGGAGGCCGGCGCGTGAGCCCGCGGCGCACGGCCGCCGCCCCCGAGCCCGCCCTCGGCATCATCGGCGGCAGCGGCCTCTACGAGATGGAGGGCATCGAGGATCTTCGCTGGGTCCGGGTGCGGACGCCCTTCGGCGAGCCCTCGGACCAGTTCGGCACCGGCCGGCTCGGCGACCGGCGGGTCATCTTCCTGCCGCGTCACGGCCGCGGCCATCGGCTGAGCCCCACCGAGATCAACTACCGCGCGAACATCTGGGGGCTCAAGTTCCTGGGCGCGCGCTGGGTCGTCTCGGTGAGCGCGGTCGGCAGCATGAAGGAGGACATCCACCCGCTCGACCTCGTCATCCCCGACCAGTTCTACGACCACACCCGCCGCCGCGTCTCGAGCTTCTTCGGCGACGGCATCGTGGGGCACGTGGGGATGGCGGATCCGGTGTGCGCGGGGCTCGGCGACCTGCTGGAGGGCGCCGGGCGCGAGGCGGGGGCGCGCGTGCACCGCGGCGGGACCTACATCTGCATCGAGGGACCGCAGTTCTCCACCAAGGGTGAGTCGCAGATCTATCGTCGGTGGGGCGTCTCGGTCATCGGCATGACCAACATGCCGGAGGCCAAGCTCGCCCGCGAGGCCGAGCTCTGCTATGCGACGCTCGCGCTGGCCACCGACTACGACGTCTGGCACGAGACCCACGCCGCGGTGACCGTCGAGGCGGTGGTGGCAAATTTGTTGAAGAACGTGGCGACCGCCAAGGTGGTGCTGCGCCGGATGATCCCGCGGGTGGGGAAGCCGTGCACGGCCGGCTGTGGCGACGCGCTGGCGAGCGCGATCATCACCGACCCCAAGCGCTTCCCGCCGCGCACGCGCAAGAACCTGGCCCTGCTCCTCGATCGCTACTTTGGGGCCGCGCCGCGGCCGACCGCGTCCCGGAGGCGCCGCGGTGGCTGACGGCGCGCTCGACGTGGTCGGCATCGGCAACGCCATGGTCGACGTGCTGAGTCACGCCGACGAGGACCTGGTGGTGCGGCAGGGCCTCGCCAAGGGCACCATGCGCCTGGTGGACGAGGTCCAGGCCCGCGCGCTCTACGAGGCGATGGGTCCTGGAGTGGAGATGTCGGGCGGCTCGGCGGCCAACACCGTGGTGGGCGTCGCCTCCTTCGGGGGCCGGGCCCACTACGTCGGCAAGGTGCGCGACGATCAGCTCGGCGACGTCTTCGGCCACGACCTGCGGGCGACCGGCGTCGGCTACGACACCCCGCGCGCCACCAGCGGGCCGCCCACCGGCCGTTGCCTCATCCTGGTGACCCCGGACGCGCAGCGGACGATGAGCACGTTCCTCGGAGCCTCGGTGCGGCTCGGCCCCGCCGACGTCGACCGTCGCCTCATCGAGCGGGGGAAGATCCTCTACCTGGAGGGCTATCTCTTCGACCCGCCGGACGCGCAGGAGGCGTTCCGGGCGGCCGCGGCCATCGCCCACGCGGCCGGCCGCAAGGTGGCGCTCACGCTCTCGGACCCGTTCTGCGTCGAGCGGCACCGGGCCGCGTTCCTCGACCTGGTCGCCCACCACGTCGACATCCTCTTCGCCAACGAGGCGGAGATCTGCGCGCTCTACCAGGTGTCCGACTTCGACGCGGCGCTGCCCCACGTGCGCGGCAACTGCGAGCTGGCCGCGCTGACCCGGAGCGCGAAGGGCTCGGTCCTGGTGCAGGGCGATCGGGTGCACGTGATCCCGGCGCATCCGGTCGCGGCGGTGGTCGACACCACCGGCGCGGGCGATCTCTACGCCTCGGGAGTGCTCTACGGGCTCGCCCAGGGGCTCGACCTGCCGACGTGCGGGCGGCTCGGCTCGCTGGCCGCCGCCGAGGTCATCACCCACGTGGGCGCGCGCCCCATGGTGCCGCTGGCCGAGCTGGCCACGCCGGTGCTCGGGTAGCCGCGATGGCCGACACCGCGCTCACCGCCAAGTACGACCGGCTCGTGGCCCTGCTCCGCGCCATGACCCGGGTGACGGTGGCGTTCTCGGGCGGGGTGGACTCGACGTTCCTCGCGCGCGCCGCGAAGGACGCGCTGGGCGACGGCGCGGTGCTCGTGACCGCCGACTCGGAGACCTATCCGGCCGCCGAGCTCGACGAGACCCGACGGCTCGCCGCGCTCCTCGGCATGCGCCACGAGGTGATCCAGACGCGGGAGCTGGACCGGCCGGAGTACGCGCGCAACGGGCCCGACCGGTGCTTCCACTGCAAGGAGGAGCTGTTCACCCGGCTCGAGCCCATCGCCCGCCAGGCCGGGGGCGCGCAGATGGTCTACGGCGCCAACATGGACGACCTGGGCGACCATCGGCCCGGCATGAAGGCGGCGGAGGCCCGCGGGGTGCGCGCGCCCCTGATCGAGGCCGAGCTGTGGAAGGAGGAGATCCGGGCGCTCTCCCGCGACCTCGGGCTCCCCACCTGGGACAAGCCGTCGTTCGCGTGCCTCTCCTCGCGCTTCCAGTACGGCGACGCGATCACCGGGGAGAAGCTCCGCCAGATCGACGCGGCGGAGGCCTTCGTGCGCAGCCTGGGCTTCCGCCAGTTCCGCGTCCGTCACCACGACCGGCTCGCCCGCATCGAGCTGCCCGCGGAAGAGATGCCGCGGCTCTGGCAGGAGGACCGGCACGCCGCGATCGTCCGCCGCTTCCGCGAGCTGGGCTACCTCTACGTGACGCTCGACCTGCAGGGCTTCCGCAGCGGCAGCGCCAACGAGGCCCTCAAGTGGATCGGGAAAAAGTAAGGGCCCTGCTGGAGGAGGTGGCGGCCGGCGCGCTCACCCCCGAGCAGGCGCTCGCCCGGCTGCGCGCGCTGCCGTACGAGGACCTCCGCTTCGCCCGCGTCGACCTCCACCGGTCGCTGCGCCACGGGGTGCCCGAGGCGGTCTTCTGCGCGGGCAAGACCCCGGAGCAGGTGGTGGCGATCGTCGAGCGCCTCGCCCTACACCACGACAACGTGCTGGCCACGCGGGCGGAGCCCCCCGTGATCGCGGCTCTGGTCGCGAGCGGCCTGCCGTGCCGCGTGCACGAGGCCGCGCGCCTCGTGGTGGTGAAGCCCACCGCGCGCGACGGGGTCGGGCTCATCATGGTGGTGAGCGCGGGCACGTCGGACCTGCCGGTGGCCGAGGAGGCCGCGGTCACCGCGGAGGCGATGGGCAACGTCGTCGAACGGTTGTTCGACTGCGGGGTGGCGGGACTGCACCGCCTGGTCCCGCACCTCGACCGGTTCAACGAGGCGAACGCGATCATCGCGGTGGCCGGGATGGACGGCGCGCTGCCGAGCGTGCTGGGCGGCCTCGTGGACCGCCCGGTCATCGCGGTGCCCACCAGCGTGGGCTACGGCGCCTCGTTCGGGGGCGTGGCCGCGCTGCTCACCATGCTGAACTCCTGCGCGCCCGGCGTCTCGGTGGTCAACATCGACAACGGGTACGGCGCCGCCGCCCAGGCCAACCAGATCAACAAGCTCGCCACCAAGCACCGGTAACGTCCGTGAAGCTCGCGTACTTCGACTGCCCGAGCGGCGCCGCGGGCGACATGATCCTGGGGGCGCTGGTGGACGCGGGGGTCCCCTTCGAGACCCTCGAGCGCGAGCTCACCGGCCTGGGCCTGGCCGGCTACCGGCTCGAGTGCTCGGAGGTCATGAAGGCCGGCTTCCGCGCCACCAAGGTGCACGTGCACCTCGACGGCTACGAGGAAGGCCCCGGCTACTTCCGGAGGCTGCCCGACCCGGACGGGCACGAGCACCACTCCGCCGGGCATCGAGGGCTGGGCGAGATCCTGGGCATCCTCGAGCGGAGCCGCCTGGCTCCGGAGGTCCGCGACATGGCCTCGCGGATCTTCCGCCGCCTGGCCGAGGCGGAGGCCCGGGTGCACGGCACCACGCCCGAGCGCGTGCAGTTCCACGACGTGGGCGCGATCGACGCGATCGTGGACGTGGCCGGCTCGTGCCTGGGCCTCCACCTGCTCGGAGTGGACGCGGTGCACTTCGGGACGCTGCCGGTCGGCGGGGGATTCGTGCAGGGGCCGCACGGGCGAATCCCGGTCCCGGCGCCCGCCGTGGCGGAGCTGCTCCGGGGCTTCCCCACGCTCGACAACGGGATCCGGCGGGAGCTGGTGACCCCGACCGGGGCCGCGATCCTGACCACGCTGGCCGCCGGCTCGGGCGCGATGCCCGCCATGCGGGTGACCGCGGTGGGCTACGGGGCGGGGACCCTCGAGCTCGAGACCCCCAACGTGCTGCGGCTCTTCGTGGGAGAGGCGGGGGCGACCGCGCCCGCGGCGACCCCGACCGAGACCATCATCCAGGTCGAGACCACCGTCGACGACATGTCGCCCCAGCTCTACGAGCCGCTCCTCGAGCGGCTGCTCGAGCGCGGCGCGCTGGACGCCTGGCTCACCCCGGTCATCATGAAGCGCAGCCGGCCGGGGGTGGTCCTGACCGCCCTCTGCGAGCCCGGCCGGGTGGCCGACCTCTCCCGGCTGCTGTTCGAGGAGTCGTCCACCATCGGGGTGCGCTGGACCGCCTACCAGCGGGCCCGGCTCGACCGCGAGATGGTCCGGCTCGAGACCGCGCACGGGCCGGTGACCTTCAAGGTGTCCCGGCTCGACGGGCGGGTGATCACGGTGACGCCCGAGTTCGAGGAGATCCGGCGCATCGCGCGCGACCGCGGCCTCGCGGTGCGCGAGGTCCTCGAGCAGGCGCGCACCGAGGGCCGGCGGCTGCTCTCCTCCCCTTGACAGAACCCCCCGCCGGGACTACGGTTGGGGGCGCTTTCCCGGCCTCGGACCCTTCACTCAGGAGGTAGCGCGGTGAAAAAGACCGTGTCGATGACGATCAACGGTGCCCCCCAATCGCACGAGGTGGAGCCGCGGCTGCTGCTCGTGCACTACATCCGGGAGCTCGCCGGCCTGACCGGTACCCACGTCGGGTGCGACACGAGTCAGTGCGGAGCCTGCACGGTGCACGTCAACGGCGTGGCCGTGAAGTCGTGCACGCTGCTGTCGGTCCAGTGCGACGGCGCGCAGGTGCTGACGATCGAGGGTCTGGCCAAGGACGGCAACCTCCACCCGATCCAGGAAGGGTTCTGGGAGAAGCACGGCCTGCAGTGCGGCTTCTGTACACCGGGCATGATCATGTCCGCCCACCAGATGCTGCAGCGGAATCCCCGGCCCACCGAGGCCCAGATCCGCCACGACCTCGAAGGCAACCTGTGCCGCTGCACGGGCTACCACAACATCGTCAAGGCCATCCAGTACGCCGCCGAGAAGATGGCGGGGAAGTAGGAGGCGACCATGGCCACCGCCCGCCTGCTCGGCGCGAGCATCAAGCGGCGTGAAGACCCCCGGTTCATCACCGGCAAGGGCAACTACACCGACGACCTGAAGCTCGCCGGGATGACCCACGCGGTCTTCGTGCGCAGCCCCCACGCCAACGCGAAGATCCGCAAGATCGACATCGCGGCGGCCTCGAAGGCCCCGGGGGTGATCAAGATCTTCACCGGCAAGGACATGGCCGGGGTGAACTCGCTGCCCTGCGGCTGGCTCCTGCCGGATCTGAAGGTTCCGCCTCACATGCCGCTCGCCTCCGACGCGGCCCGGTACGTGGGCGACCCGGTGGCCATCGTCATCGCGGAGACCCGCTCGGCGGCGCAGGACGCGGCGGAGCTGGTGGCGGTCGACTGGGACGTGCAGCCCTCGGTGACCAACACCGAGAAGGCGGCGGCCAAGGGCTCGCCCCGCATCCACGAGGTGGCGCCCGACAACGTGGCCTTCAAGTGGCAGATCGGCGACGCGGCGGCCACCGACGCGGCCTTCAAGTCGGCCCCGGTAGTCGTGAAGAAGCGCATCGTCAACCAGCGTCTGGTCGCCAACCCGATGGAGCCGCGGGCGTGCGTGGCCCGCTATGACGAGTCCACCGGGGACTGGACCCTGTGGGTGACCTCGCAGAACCCCCACGTACACCGGCTGCTGATGACCGCGTTCGTGCTCGGCATCCCGGAGCACAAGGTGCGGGTCATCGCTCCCGACGTGGGGGGCGCGTTCGGGTCCAAGATCTTCCTCTACAACGAGGAGACGGTCTGCACCTGGGCCACCAAGCAGATCAACCGGCCGATCCGCTGGACCTCCTCGCGGAGCGAGGCCTTCCAGACCGACGCGCACGGACGTGACCACGTGACCGACGCCGAGGTGGCGCTGGCCAAGGACGGCAAGTTCCTGGGACTGCGGGTGAAGACCACCGCGAACCTGGGCGCTTATCTGTCGACCTTCGCGCCGGCGGTGCCGACCTACCTCTATGCCACCCTGCTCAACGGGGTGTACGAGTGGCCGGCGATCCACGCCGAGGTGACCGGCGTGTTCTCCAACACGACGCCGGTGGATGCCTACCGCGGAGCCGGGCGCCCCGAGGCCTGCTACCTGCTCGAGCGCATGGTGGACGCGGCGGCGGCCGCGCTCAAGATGGATCCGGCCGACATCCGCAAGAAGAACTTCATCCCCAAGTTCGACAACGGCTACCAGACCAAGGTGGCGCTCTCGTACGACAGCGGCAACTACGGGGCCGCCTTCGACAAGCTGCTGGGCATGCTCGACTACAAGAAGTTCCGGACCGACCAGGCCGCGAAGCGGGCCCAGGGCAAGCTGCTGGGGATCGGCTTCTCGACCTACATCGAGGCGTGCAGCATCGCGCCGTCCAAGGTCGTGGGCTCGCTCGGCGCGCAGGCCGGGCTGTGGGAATCCGGCAAGGTCCAGGTGCACCCGACCGGCAAGGTCAGCGTGTTCACCGGGTCGCACTCGCACGGGCAGGGGCACGAGACGACGATGGCCCAGATCGTGGCCGACTCGCTCGGCATCCCGATGGACGACATCGAGATCGTGCACGGCGACACCGGGCGGGTGCCGTTCGGCATGGGCACCTACGGCAGCCGCTCGGCCTCGGTGGGCGGCACCGCGATCGTGATGTCGCTCGACAAGATCAAAGAGAAGGGCAAGAAGATCGCGGCCCACCTGCTCGAGGCGAACCCGAAGGACATGGAGTACGTGGGCGGAAGCTTCGTGGTCAAGGGCTCCCCCCAGAAGGCGATCCCGTTCGGCCAGGTCGCGCTGACCGCGTACGTGCCGCACAACTATCCGGAGGGCGTGGAGCCCGGCCTCGAGGAGACGAGCTTCTACGACCCGGCCAACTTCTGCTTCCCGTTCGGGGCCCACGCCTGCGTGGTGGAGGTGGATCAGGAGACCGGCCACGTGGAGATCGTCCGCTACCTCGCGGTGGACGACGTCGGCAACGTGATCAACCCGATGATCGTGGACGGCATGGTCCATGGCGGCATCGCCCAGGGTGTCGCGCAGGCCCTTTGGGAGGAGGCGGTCTACGACGGCGACTCCGGCCAGCTCGTCAGCGGCAGCATGATGGACTACGCGCTGCCCAAGGCCGACATGCTCCCGTTCTACGAGACCGATCGCACCGAAACGCCCACGCCGGTGAACCCGCTGGGGGTGAAGGGCGCGGGAGAGACCGGCACCATCGCCTCGACGCCGGCGGTGGTCAACGCGGTGGTGGACGCCCTGTCGGGCCTCGGAGTGGACCACATCGACGCGATGCCGATGACGTCGGAGCGAGTCTGGAAGACCCTCCAGGCCGCCAAATCGAAGAAGTAAGGGAGACACCGACATGTACCCAGCCCAGTTCGAGTACCACACGCCGGGGACGATGAAGGAGGCGCTCGATCTGCTCGGGCGCCACAAGGACGACGCCAAGCTCTTGGCGGGCGGCCACAGCCTGCTCCCCGCGATGAAGCTCCGCCTGGCCCAGCCCAAGCACCTGGTGGATCTCCGCAAGATCTCCGGCCTGTCCGGCATCAAGGAGGAGGGCGGCACGCTCGTCATCGGCGCGATGACCACCCACTTCCAGGTCGAGTCCTCGCCGGTGGTGAAGTCGAAGTGCCCGGTGCTGGCCGCGGTCGCCGGGCAGATCGGCGATCCGATGGTGCGCAACATGGGCACGATCGGCGGCAGCCTCGCCCACGCGGACCCGGCCGCGGACTATCCCGCCGCGATCATCGCGCTCGGCGCCGAGATGGTGGCCGAGGGGCCCAAGGGCAAGCGGACCATCAAGGCCGACGACTTCTTCAAGGGTCTTCTCACCACCGCGCTCGCGGAGGATGAGATCCTGACCGAGGTGCGCGTCCCCGCCCTCGCGGCCAAGACCGGCGCCGCCTACATGAAGTTCCCGCACCCGGCCTCGCGCTTCGCGGTGGTGGGCGTGGCCGCGGTGCTCCACGTCGACGGGGGCAAGGTGGGCAAGGCCAGCGTGGGCATCACCGGCGCCGGCACCAAGGCGGTGCGGGCCAAGGGCGTCGAGGCCGCGATCACCGGCAAGGGCGCGGACGCCGCGTCCATCCAGGCGGCGGCCGAGAAGGCAGCCGAGGGCGTGGACGTGCAGGCCGATCTCCAGGGCTCGGTCGAGTACAAGAGCCACCTGCTGCGCGTGTTCGCCAAGCGCGCGATGGAGGCGGCCGCCGCGGCGGTGAAGTAAGCTCTGCTGGTGACCCGAACGCGCAACTCCGGACCCCGCGGGAGACATCCCGCGGGGTTCTTCTTTGGGTCAGCGCCAGGGGCGCGGGCGTGATCGCGGCGGTGGTGCTCGCCGCCGGGCTCGCGCGGCGGATGGGACGGGCCAAGCTGCTGCTGCCGGTGGCGGGGCAGCCCATCGTGCGCCACGCGGTCGAGGGGGTCCGGTCCGCCGGGCTCGACCCGATCCTGGTGGTCACGGGCCCGGAGCCCGCGCCGATCGAGGCGGCCCTGGCCGGGCTCGGGGTGCGCGTCGTCGTCAATCCCGTCCCCGAAGCGGGGCAGGCCGGCTCGGTGCGGGCCGGGATCGCCGCGCTGCCGGCCGCGGTGGACACCGTGCTGATCGCGCTCGGCGACCAGCCGGCGCTGGCGCCGACCATCATCCCGGCGCTGCTGGCGGCCCACCGGTCGAGTGGCCGGCCGATCGTCGCGCCACGCTATCAGGATGGGCCCGGCAACCCGGTCCTGTTCGACCGCGCGATCTTCCCCGAGCTGCTGGCGCTCGAGGGCGACCAGGGCGCCCGCCCGGTCATCGCCCGGGACACGGCGCGCGTGGCGTGGGTGGCGCTCGACCTGCCCATGCCGCAGGACGTCGATACCCCCGCGGATTATGAGAAGATCCGGGGCGCACTTCCACCCACCAACCCGCCGGCCCACCCGGGCGGGGGGCAGGGGACGCCGCGAGCACGCGGTGTAGACTGAGAGGGCCATGAGAGCCGAGATCGAGAAGATCCAGCAGATGATGGAAAGCGCCGACTACGTCACGGATCCCGCCATTGCCACGTCGGTCCACCTGGCCATGACGCTCAAGAAGCCGCTCCTGATCGAGGGGCACGCGGGCGTGGGCAAGACCGAGGTCGCCAAGGTCATGGCGCGCATGCTCCACGCCAACCTGATCCGGCTGCAGTGCTACGAGGGGCTCGACGCGGCCCAGGCGCTCTACGAGTGGAACTACCCCAAGCAGCTGCTCCACATCAAGCTCGAGGAGTCCACCACCCACAGCCTGCGGGAGAAGGAAGCGACCATCTTCTCCGAGCCCTTCCTGATCCGCCGGCCCCTGCTGCAGGCGATCAGCCAGGACGGCAAGCCGCCGGTGCTGCTGATCGACGAGGTCGACCGGGCCGACGAGGAGTTCGAGGCGTTCCTGCTCGAGGTCCTCTCCGAGTTCCAGGTGACGATTCCCGAGATCGGCACGATCAAGGCGACGCACCCGCCCTACGTGATCCTGACCTCGAACCGGGTGCGCGAGCTCTCCGACGCCCTCCGGCGCCGCTGCCTGTACCTCTGGGTGGACTTCCCCGGCTTCGACAAGGAGGTCCGGATCGTGATGCGCAAGGTGCCGGGGGTCAACGAGGCCCTCGCGCGGCAGATCTCGCGCTTCATGGAGAGCCTGCGCACCATCCGGCTCGCCAAGGTGCCGGGGGTGGCCGAGACCCTGGACTGGGCCCAGGCCCTCGCCTCGCTCCACGCCGACCACATCGACGAGGAGCTGGTTCTGGAGACGCTCGGCTGCGTGCTCAAAGACGCCGACGACGTCAAGCGCTTCAAGCGGGAGCTCACCGCGAGCGGGCTCAAGCGCTTCGTGGCCGCCGAGGGGTAGCGGTGGCCGGTCCTCGCGATCTCGCCACCGCGGTGCTGCGCTTCGGCCACATGCTGCGCGCGGCCGGCATGCCGCTGACCATCGGCGAGATGATGGACGGGGTGCGCGCCCTCGACGCGGTGGACCTGCTGGATCGCCAGGACGTCTACCTGGCCCTGCGCACCACGCTGGTGGCCCGCTACGAGGAGTTCCCCATCTTCGATCGCTGCTTCGAGACCTTCTGGCGGTTCCAGGCCGAGGAGGGGCAGGGGCTCGAGGGCCTCACCGGACCCGCCACCCCCGCCATTCCGGAGGAGCACGCGGCCAACACCGGGGCCGAGGCCGCCCAGAAGAAGGTCTCGGTGGCGCTGGAAGGCTGGGAGGAGCAGGGGGACGACGACGGGGAGCCGCTCGAGGTGCCCGGAGTCAGCGACAAAGAAATCCTCGTGGATCAGGACTTTTCGTCGTTTCCGGTTGAGGATCTGGACGAGGTGGCCAGGCTCACCATCCTGATCGCCAAGCGGCTCGCCCGCCGCATCAGCCGCCGGAAGCGCCCGACCCGACGCGGGGGCGTCATCGACATGCGCCGGAGCTTCCGGGCCAACCTCATGAAGGGCGAGATCATCGAGCTACGGCGGCGGGAGCGCCGGAGGCGCAAGGTCCGACTTGTGCTGCTCTGCGACGTCTCCGGCTCCATGGATCTCTACAGCCGCTTCCTGCTCCAGTTCCTCTACGCGCTCCAGAACGTCTTCGGCCGGGTGGAGACCTTCACATTCTCCACGCGTCTCACGCGGGTCACCGAGCATCTCAAGGGTGCCTCCTACCGCACGGCCCTGGCCCGGCTGACCGAGGTCCGGGACTTCTCCGGCGGCACGCGCATCGGCGAGTCGCTGCAGGAGTTCAACGCCCGGTGGGGGAGCCTGGTGGACCGTCACACCATCGTGCTCCTGCTGTCGGACGGCTGGGACACCGGCGAGCCGGACGTGCTCGCCAACGAGCTGCTCACGATCAAGCGGAAGTCGGGACGGCTCATCTGGCTCAACCCGCTGCTCGGCAACCCGTCCTACGAGCCGCTGACGCGCGGGATGGCGGCGGCGCTCCCGCTGGTGGACCACTTCGCCGCGGCGCACAACCTGGCGAGCCTGCGAGATCTCGCCGGGCATCTCAACCTGAGGTGAGATAGATCATGGCCGACGAGCTCTTCGATCACCTGAACCAGCTGAAGGACAAGGAGTCCAAGGTGGCGGTGGCCACCCTCGTCAACACCCGCGGCACCACGCCCCGGAAGGAAGGGGCGAAGATGCTGGTGGGCGAGGGCGGACGCGTGCTCGGCTCGGTGACCATCGGTGGCTGCGTGGACGCGCAGGTGATCGAGGAGTCCGCCGACGTTCTCGACAAGAACGTGCCCCGCCTCCTCGAGCTGGACCTGGGCGACGAGGAGGCGTGGGAGATCGGGCTCACCTGCGGCGGCACCATCGAGGTGTTCGTGGAGCCGGTGGCCCTCGACCGCTCCGACGACGCGACCGTCGCGTTCTCCGAGAAGGCGCGCGCCTACGCGGAGACGGGCGGACGCGCGGCAATCATCACCCGCCTCGATCCACCCCACCACGGGGCCAAGCTCCTCCTCTTCGACCGGGGCGACCGCGAGGGCACCCTGGGCGACCAGTTCCTGGACGATCGTTTCGCGGGCGAGGCGAAGCAGGCGCTCGACGCGGGCAAGTCGCGCACGCTCCTCCTCGAGAACGTGCGGGCCTTCGCGGAGGTGTTCACCCCGCCGGCCATCCTGCTGATCGTGGGGGCGAGCCACGTGGCGATGCCGCTCACGGTCATGGCCAAGGAGCTCGGCTTCCGCACCGTGGTCATCGACGGACGGCCCCGCTTCGCGACCCCGGAGCGCTTCCCCCACGTGGACGCGCTCCGGATCGGCGTGCCCTCCGAGCTGGTCCAGCAGGTGCCGCTGATCCCGACCACCGCGCTGGTGCTGGTGGCCCACGACTACAAGTACGACCTGCCGGTGCTGCGGCACGCGCTCGGCACGCCGGTCGGCTACATCGGGCTGCTCGGCAGCACCCGGCGGGGGGCCGCCATCCTCAACCTGCTGCGGGAGGACGGGGTGAGCGAGGACCAGCTCGAGCGGGTGCGGGTGCCGATCGGCCTCGATCTGGGCGCCCAGTCGGCCTCCGAGATCGCCCTCAGCATCCTGGCCGAGGCCCTCGCGGTCCACCGCAAGGCCACCGGGATGCCGATCTCGGAGAAGGTGCGCCGGGGGCTCAAGTAGCGCGCCATGAAAGCCATCGCGATCCGCAAGGAAGCCGCGCCCACCGTCGCCATGCTCGAGGGCCGCATCGCGTGCCACGACGTGCGCGACGAGGCCGGGCGGATCGCCATCTCCAAGGGCCAGACGCTCGACGCGGCCGCGGCGGCCCGGCTGCTCGCGATGCCGTGGCGGGATCCGGAGGTGCACCTGCTCGAGCTGGATCCGGGCGACGTGCACGAGGAGCCGGCCGGATCGCGGCTGGCCGCCGCCGCCTGCGGCGAGCACGTGGAGGTGAAGGGCTACTCGGGCGGGCAGTGGACGCTCGCGGGCCAGCGGCGGGGGCTGGTGCGGGCGAACGTGGACGCCCTCGCGGCGGTGAACGCGCTCGAGGGCATGTCGGTGTTCACCCTCTACGATCTCCAGCCGGTGGAGGCAGGCGAGGTGGTCGCGCGCGCGAAGATCACCCCGCTCGCGATCCCGGAGCGGCTCGTGAAGGACGCCGAGTCGCGGGCGTGGAGCGCCCACGGCCTGGTGGCGGTGAAGACGTTCCGGCCGCACGTGCTGGGCGCGCTGAGCCGGGAGAGCCTGGCCCCGCCCCAGCGCGACCGCTTCGAGTCCTCGCTGACCGAGAAGGTCGACTGGTTCGGCTCCCGTCTCCTGCCGGTCCGCTACGCGCCCGGCGACGCGGCGGCGGTCGCGGCCGAGATGGAGAGCCTGCTCGCGGCGGGGGCTCAGATCCTGATCGCGGCCGGCGCGGGCTCGCTCGACCCGCTCGATCCGGTCTTCGCCGGGCTCGAGCGGCTGGGCGGGCGGATGATCCGCCACGGCGCGCCGGCCCATCCCGGCAGCCTGCTCTGGATCGCGGACCTGCGCGGCCATGCGGTGCTGGGCATGCCCGCCTGCGGCATGTTCTCGCAGGCCACCACGTTCGATCTGGTGCTGCCCCGCATCCTGGCCGGGGAGCCGACCGGCGTGACCGAGCTGGCCGCGCTCGGCCACGGCGGCCTCCTGTCGCGCGACAGCGCCTACCGCTTCCCGCCCTACCGCAAGAGCGGCGTTCGCGGGGAGCTGGCGGAGTGACATGGCGCTCTACAGCAACGTCATCCGCGACCGGTTCCGCCGGCCGCGATACCGCGGCACCCTGGAGCGCCCCGACGTCTCGGGAGAGGACGTGAATCCGCTCTGCGGCGACCGCGTGCGCATCCAGGCGAACCTGGCCGACGGGCGGCTGGTCGAGGGGCGGTGGACCGGCGATTGCTGCGCCATCTCGGCCGCGTCCGCGGACGTGCTGCTGGAGATGGCGGCGGGCCAGCCCGCGTCGGAGGTCCGCGGGTTCACGATCGAGAGCATCCTCGAGCGGCTCGACTCCGACATCCGCCCGTCCCGGATGAAGTGCGTGGCCCTGCCGCTGACGGTGCTGCAGGGCGCGCTCACCAACGAGGTGACCCCATGAACCTGGGCGAGCGCTGCCGGCGCGACTTCCCGATCCTCTCGCGGATCGTCAATGGCCATCCGCTCGTCTACCTCGACTCGGCCGCGTCGAGCCAGAAGCCGGCCGCGGTGATCGAGGCGATCGGGCGCTACTACGAGACCAGCCACGCCAACGTCCATCGCTCGATCCACACTCTGGGCGAGGAGGCCACCGAGCGATATGAAGGCGCCCGCGACGCGGTGCGGGCCTTCATCGGGGCGCGTGGCCGCGAGGAGGTCATCTTCACGCGCGGGACCACCGAGTCGATCAACCTGGTGGCGCAGGCGGTGGGGCGCACCCTGGCCCCCGGCGACGAGATCGTGGTCAGCGAGCTCGAGCACCACTCGAACCTGATCCCGTGGCAGATGGTGTGCCGCGACCGCGGCACCGTGATCCGCGCGGTCCGGCTGCTGCCGGAGGGCTACCTCGATCTCGAGGCCTACGCGCGGCTGCTCTCGCCGCGCACCCGGATCGTGGCCCTGGCCCACGTCTCCAACGTGCTCGGCACCATCAACCCGGTGGCGCAGATGGTCGAGCAGGCGCATCGGGTCGGGGCGCTGGTGCTGCTCGACGGGGCGCAGGCGGTACCGCACCTGCCCGTCGACGTCAGCGCGATCGGGGCGGACTTCTACGCGTTCTCCGGCCACAAGATGCTCGGCCCCACCGGCATCGGAGTACTCCACGGGCGCCGGGAAGTCCTCGAGCGCCTCGAGCCCGCGTGGGGCGGGGGCGAGATGATCAAGGAGGTCTGGATCGACCACGCGCAGTGGAACGACCTGCCGTGGCGCTTCGAGCCGGGGACCCCGCCGATCGCGGGGGCGGTCGGGCTGCACGCCGCGATCGAGTACCTCGGCAAGCTCGGCATGGCGCAGGTGAGCGCGCACGAGCAGGCCCTGACCGCCGCGACCATGGAGGCGCTCGCGCGCATCCCCGGCGTCTCGCTCTACGGGCCGGCCAACCCCGAGATGAAGGGCGCGGTGGTAGCCTTCAACGTCGACGGCATCCACCCCCACGACGGCGCCGCGCTCCTCGACCAGCACGGCATCGCGGTGCGGGCCGGCCACCACTGCGCGCAGCCACTCATGAAATGCCTCGGCATCGCGGGCACGCTACGGGCGAGCTTCTCGGTCTACAGCACCCCGCAGGACGTGCAGCGCCTCGCGGACGCGGTGGCCACGCTGCGCGGCGAGCTCTAGCCGCGGAGGGCCGGAGGCCACCGTGAGCGACTGGCCCCGGCCCCGCGACGGCTTCGCCTCTCCCCGCTTCGCCCAGCCGGCGACGTTCATGCGGCTCCCCTACGTGGAGTCGCCCGCCGGCCTCGACGTGGCCCTCTGCGGCATTCCGTTCGACGGGGGCTGCTCCTATCGCTCCGGGGCGCGCATGGGCCCGCGCCACGTGCGCGAGCAGTCCTCCCTGATCCGGCCGTGGAACTCGGCGCTGCGGGTGCACCCGTTCGAGCGGCTGCGGGTCGCCGACTGCGGCGACGTCGACGTGGTCCCGGTCTCGATCGAGCACACCTTCGCGGCCATCGAGCGGACCCTCGCCCCGGTGGTGGAGGCGCGCGCGGTGCCGCTCTGCGTGGGCGGTGACCACACCGTGACCCTCGCGGTCCTGCGCGCGCTCGCGAAGCGCCACGGGCGGCTCGGGCTGGTGCATTTCGACGCGCATCCCGACACGTGGGACCGCTACTTCGGCCTGCCCTACTACCACGGCAGCACGTTCCGCCGCGCGATGGAGGAGGGGCTGATCGACGGCCGCCGGTCGATCCAGGTGGGGATCCGCGGCCCGCTCTACGGGCCGGAGGACTTCGACTTCCACCGGGAGCACGGCTTCGAGGTGATCCGCATCGAGGACGTGAAGGAGGGCGGGGTGGCCGCGGTGGTGGAGCGCCTGCGTCGCCTGGCCGGGGGGCCGGTCTACTGCTCGTTCGACGTCGACGCGGCGGATCCGGCCTACGCCCCCGGCACCGGCACGCCCGAGGCGGGCGGCCTCACCTCCTACGAGGCGCTGGGGCTGGTGCGCGGTCTGCGCGGCCTCGAGCTGGCGGGGGCCGACATCGTCGAGGTCTCGCCGCCCTACGACGGGCCCGGCGCCATCACCGGCGTCCTCGCCGCGAACCTGCTCTTCGAGCTGCTCTCGGTGGTGGCCCTCGGCCGGTAGAGCGGCGGCGGCAGGACCCGCGCCGGTGCTAAGATGACGCCGTGAGATCGGCGATTCGTCGGCGCCTTCGCGGCCCGCTCGTCGTCCTGCTCGGCCTCGCCACGCTCCTTTCCACCGCCGCCACCGTCCGGGCCGCCGCGCCGGTCGCCTCCATCGAGATGGACTCGGCCATCACCCCGGTGACCGTCCGCCTGCTCACCACCGCGCTCGATCGCGCGCAGAGCGAGGGCGCCCAGGCCCTGATCGTGCAGCTCAACACCCCGGGCGGCCTCGAGCGGTCGATGCGCTCGATGGTGCAGACCATCCTGGGCTCGCCCATCCCGGTCATCGTCTACGTGGCGCCCACCGGCGCCCGCGCCGCCTCCGCGGGGGTCTTCATCACGATGGCGGCCCACGTGGCCGCGATGGCGCCGGCCACCAACATCGGCGCCGCGCATCCCGTGGCGGTGGGCGGGAGCATGGACAAGGAGATGAGCAAGAAGGTGGAGAACGACGCGGCCGCCTTCGCCCGCACCATCGCGACCGAGCGCGGGCGCAACGCGGAGTGGGCCGAGAAGGCGGTGCGCTCCTCGGTCTCGGCCACCGAGCGGGAGGCGGTGAAGCTCAAGGTGGTCGACCTGGTGGCCGAGAGCGTGCCGGATCTCCTCGCCAAGATCGACGGCCGCACCGTGAAGACCTCGAAGGGCTCGGTGACCCTGGCCACCCGGGACGCGCCGGTGAAGGTCATCGAGGTGCGCTTCCGCGACCGTTTCCTGGCCCTGATCTCGGACCCGAACATCGCCTACCTCCTGATGATGGCGGGCATGCTCGGCATCTTCTTCGAGCTCTCGAATCCGGGCTCCATCCTCCCGGGGATCATCGGCGGCATCTGCCTGATCCTGGCCTTCTTCGCCTTCCAGAGCCTGCCGGTCAACTGGGCCGGCCTGCTCCTGCTCCTGTTCGGGGTGGTGTTGTTGATCGTGGAGATCAAGGTGGTGAGTCACGGCGTCCTCACGATCGGCGGGGTGATCGCGATGCTGCTCGGCTCGATCATGCTCTACGACTCCCCGGACGTCACCGGCATCCGCCTCTCGTGGTTCGTGATCGTCCCCACCGTGGGCACCACCGCGGCCCTGGTGTTCTTCGCGGTGACCATGGGCATCCGCGCCCTCTACCGGCCCTCGGTGACCGGATCGTCCGCGATGGTCGGCCGCCTCGGCGTGACCCGGACCGCGCTCCAGCCGGACGGGCAGGTCCTCATCGACGGCGAGCTCTGGCGCGCGGTCAGCCCGGACCCCGGCGTGCCCGCGGGCGAGCCGGTCCAGGTCACCGCCATCGATGGGCTCACCCTCACCGTCACGCGCTCCCCCCGACGACCCTAGGACCCCAGGAGATTGCCCATGGAAGGCGTCCAGCTCCTGTTCGGCATCATCCCGGTGGTGGTGATCATGCTCTACATCTTCTTCTCCTCGTTCCGGATCCTGCGCGAGTACGAGCGTGCGGTCATCTTCCGCTTCGGGCGACGAACCAACGCGATCTTCAACCCGGGGGGCGAGGGATCGGGGCCCGGGCTCGTGCTGCTGATCCCGTTCATCGACAAGATGGTCAAGGTGAGCCTGCGGACGATCACGATGGACGTACCGCCGCAGGACGTGATCACCCGCGACAACGTCTCGGTAAAGGTCAACGCGGTGATCTTCTTCCGCGTGCTCGACGCGGCCAAGGCGGTGATCAGCGTGGAGGACTACCTCTACGCGACCTCCCAGATGGCCCAGACCACGCTCCGGAGCGTGCTCGGCCAGCAGGAGATGGACGACCTCCTGGCGAGCCGCGAGAAGATCAACGAGGAGCTGACCCGCATCATCGACCAGCACACGAGCCCGTGGGGCGTGAAGGTGGCCGCGGTCGAGGTGAAGAACGTGGACCTGCCCCAGGACATGCAACGCGCCATGTCCAAGCAGGCCGAGGCCGAGCGCGAGCGGCGCGCCAAGGTGATCAACGCGGAGGGCGAGTTCCAGGCCGCGGCCAAGCTGGGAGAGGCCGCGGAGGTTCTGATGCGCTTCCCGATCGCGGTGCAGCTCCGCTACCTGCAGACCATGCGCGAGGTCGCCTCCGAGCGGAACACCACGACCTTCTTCCCCCTGCCGCTCGACCTCTTCACCCCGCTCCTGCGCGCCTTCGGGGACAACCCGCCGCCCAAGAGCTGAGCGGTCCGGGCGCGTCTTTGGCTTGTCGGCCGGAGCGCGCCCGAGTACAATGGGCCGATCTGACGGG
>DASZJM010000148.1:0-31851 GCA_035948165.1 Candidatus Methylomirabilota bacterium | reverse complement strand
CCGATGATCCTCAAGATGAACAACCACGACGTGCTCCACGACGAGAAGGATCCGCTCTCCGCGGTGACCGCCTCGGTCAAGGACGCGCTCCGGCTCGGCTGCGTGGCGGTGGGCTTCACGATCTATCCCGGCTCCTCGCAGGCCCAGATCATGTACCAGCAGTGTCGCGAGATGATCCAGGAGGCCAAGGCCAACGGGCTCGCCGCGGTGGTGTGGTCCTACCCGCGCGGCTCGGACGTGAGCAAGGCGGGGGAGACGGCCCTGGACGTCGTCGCCTACGCGGCGCAGATCGCGGCCCAGCTCGGCGCCCACGTCATCAAGGTGAAGCCGCCCACCGACCTCATCGAGCAGGCCGAGGCCAAGAAGGCCTACGAGAAGGCCAAGGTCCCGATGGCCACTCTGAGCGAGCGGGTGCGCCACGTGGTGCAGTCCTCCTTCGACGGCCGCCGCATCGTGATCTTCTCCGGCGGGGCCACCAAGGAGAACGACGAGGCGATCTTCGACGAGTGCCGCGGCATCCGGGACGGCGGCGGCTTCGGCTCGATCATCGGGCGCAACTCGTTCCAGCGCCCGCGTGAGCACGCGCTGCGGTTCCTCGACACCGTGATGAAGATCTACTCGGGCGAGAAGAAGTAGCGGACGCGGCCCGGCCCGTGCCCGCTCCCTCGAAGGCCCCGTCGGAATCGCCCTCGGAATCCGACGTCCGCGAGTACCTGAAGACGCTGTCGAACTGGGGCCGCTGGGGGAGCGAGGACGAGCTGGGCACCATCAACCTCGTCACTCCCGCCAAGCGCCAGGCCGCCGCGCGGCTCGTCACGCACGGCGAGAGCGTCACCTGCGCGCGGCCGATCACCACCGACATCACCCCCGATACCACCGTGCAGCCGATGCGCTTCATGGTGGACTCGGGCGAGGGCCGTGACACCGTCTCCCCGGAGCGCGCGCTGCAGCGCCGGGGCGCCGCCGAGTTCATCGGGATGGTGTTCCACGGCTACACGATCACCCACGTCGACGCGCCCTCGCACTACTTCTGGGAGGGCCGGCTCTACAACGGGCGCTCGTGCAACGCGGTCACCTCGCGCGAGGGCGCCACCGTCAACTCGGTCGAGGTGCTGCGCGACGGGGTGGTCAGCCGGGGCGTCCTGCTCGACGTCGCGCGGACCAAGGGGGTCCGCTGGCTCGAGGGTGGGGTCGGCGTCATGCCCGAGGACCTGGAGGCCGCCGAGCGGGCCGCCGGGGTCCGGGTCGAGGCGGGCGACATCCTGCTCGTGCGCACCGGCTACTACGGCCGGCGGCTCGCCGAGGGCCCTGTCCACCCGCTCCAGGCCGGAACGCCGGCGCTGCACGCGGCGTGCTGCCCGTGGCTGCGGGAGCGGGGCGTGGCCATGATCGGCACCGACACCCACAACGACGTCCATCCCGCGCCGTATCCGTCGATGGGCAACTCCTTCCACGTCGTCTGCCTGGTGGCCATGGGCCTCTGGCTGATCGACAACGCCAACCTGGAGGAGCTGGCCCAGACCGCGGCGCGGCTCAACCGGTGGGAGTTCCTGATGACGGTGGCCCCCCTCCGTCTCAAGAACGTGACGGGCTCTCCGGTCAATCCGATCGCGGTGTTCTAGACGGCATTTCCTTGGCGGGCGGAAAATCCGCCTGACTTATACTCGGGAGCATGGACCGCCACACCCCCTCGTTCCAGCTCGTGGCCCTCGCCCTGGTGGTCATCGGGCTGGTCGGCCTGGCCCTGCCGGAGCCGGCTCACGCGATGGATCCCCAGCTCATCCTGGCCGCGGCCGCGGCGGCGGGCGCCATCGCCCTGATCGTGGGCTATCTGATTGTCTCGAACGGGCGCGAGAAGCAGAAGGCGGCCTCCCTCGAGGGCATCTACACCTGCGCAGAGCGCGAGGCCAGCGGCCCGATGGGCTGCGGCGGGAAGGCCAACGGCAGCTCCGAGCCAGTGGCGGTGACCGCCGCGCCCCAGAGCCCGATGACCGCCGACCCGCGCTTCACCGAGCGCGCCGACGCCCTGCTGGCGATCGCCCAGTCCCCGACCTGCGCGGGCGGCCAGCTGGCCGGCCCGATGGGCTGTGGCGGCCCGATGGGCGCCGAGCGCGCGTACGCCCCGACGTCCGCTTCCGCCGCTCCCGTCGTCTCCGCCCCCGCCGTCCAGGGCCAGTAACTCCCGGAAGGGGTCAGGTCTTACATTCCGACATTTGGAGTCTGCCTGCACCTGGTGGAGTCTGCGTGCGCAAGAAAAGACCGGCGGGGGTCACCCCGCCGGTCTCGTGCCTACCGAGGTCCGCGCGCGTCGAACTACTTGCGGACCGCCTCGATGACTTCGCCGAAGAGCGCCCACTTCTCGCCGTCGAACTTGGCGAGCTGCTCCTGCTCGATGGGCGCGAAATCATTCGGGCCGGTGTTGACCTTGATGCCGGGCAGCAGCAGCGGCAGCTCGAAGTTCTTCACGTTGGCCGCCTGCTTCATGATGTTCTCGCGCGAGAAATCGTTGCCGCACTGCTTGAGCACGTGGGTCATGAGGATCGCCACGTTGTAGCCGAAGCCGTTCGACTGATCGTCGAGTGCCCCGTCCGGATAGTACTTCTTCATGAAGGCGACCCAGTCGGTGAAGCCCTTGTCGTTCCGCCACTGGGGATCGGTGACTTCCTTCATGTAGAGCGCGGTGATGAGGTCCCGGGAGGCGTCGAGGCCGGCCGGCTTCAGCACCGTGCCGAGCGAGCTCGACACGTTGTTGAGGAAGTGGAGGGGTTTCCACCCGATCTCGTGGGCCTTCTTGATGGCCTGGGCCGCGAACTTCGGGGTCGTGATGTTGAAGAACACGTTGGCCCCGCTGTTCTTGAGATTTACCACCTGCGAGTCGATGGTGGGGTCGGTCACCTCGTAGCTCTGCTTCATCACGATCAGCTTCTTGTTGGCCTCGCCGAGCCCGTCCTCGAAGCCCTTGAGGTAATCCTTCCCGTAGTCGTCGTTCTGGTACAGGATGCCGATCTTCGGGTCCTTCACGTGGCTCAGCGCGTAGGCCGCGTAGACCCGCCCCTCGGTCTGGTAGTTGGGCTGGTAGCCCATCGTCCACGGGAAGTTCTTGGGGTCGTTCCACTTGGTGGCGCCGGTGGCCACGAAGAGCTGCGGCACCTTCTGCTGGTTCAGGTACTTCTGGATCGCGGTGTTGGGCGGGGTCCCCAGGGTCTGGAACACGAAGGCCACCTGATCCTGCTCGACCAGCTTGCGGATCATCTCCACCGTCTTGGGCGGGCTGTAGCCGTCGTCGTAGGAGATGAAGTTGATCTTGCGGCCGTTGATGCCGCCCTCGTCGTTGACCTTCTTGAAGTAGGCGGCGATGGTCTTGCCGATGGTCCCGTAAGCGGAGGCGTTGCCGCTGTAGGGATTGGTGTGGCCAATCTTGATCTCGGTGGCGGTGACGCCCACCACCGTCTGCGCGGTAGCCGCGCCCGCGGGGGCCAGCGCGGCCAGCCCCGCGAGCAGGAGACCTGCGGTGAACCGCTTCACTAGACTCATGAGATCCTCCCGTTCAAGGTTGAGTTTCGGAGCACGGATTCGGACCGGGCGAAGGCCGGCGGCTCACCGGCCCTCTCCTCTAGCAACTGCCCGCCGGGTCAACCGGATCCATACCAGGTGTAGAAATCCGGCGATGCCGCGCGGCATCACGTACATGAAGCCGATCAGGAACAGCCCGAAGATGGCCCAGGGCGCGGCCTTGGAGATGTCCTGGGCCCAGTTTGGCACGAACTGGATGAACAGGGCCCCGTAGATCGGGCCGGAGATGGTCCCGAAGCCGCCGATGACGATCCCGGTCAGCAGGGTGATCGACAGGAAGACGTCGAAGGAGTCGGGAGCCACGTAGGCCACCACGATCGCGCTGAGCGCTCCCGCGATGCCGGTGTAGGCCGCGCTCACCCCGAAGGTGACCGACTTGTAGAGCGCGTTGTTGACGCCCATGGCCTCGGCCGCGATGTGGTTGTCGCGGATGGCGACGATGGCACGCCCGGTGCGTCCCGCGAGGAGGTTCGCGGCCAGCACGAACAGGACCACGGCCACTCCGAGGGTGAGGAAGTAGAGCCACTGGTCCTCGGTCAGCGGCAGGTGCAGCGGCGCCTTGGGCTTGCTCAGCACGATGCCCTGGGACCCGCCGGTCCAGTCCTCGAAGTACTTGAGGATCTGCGGGACGGCGAGGGCCAGGGAGAAGGTGGCCAGGGCCAGGTAGAGCCCTTCCAGGCGCAGGGCGGGACGCCCGAAGAGGAAGCCGACGACCAGGCACACGAGACCGGCCGCCGGGATCGTCCACCCGTAGCCGATGCCCCACCGGTCGACCATGATCGCGCTGGTGTAGGCGCCGATCCCGTAGAAGGCTCCGTGGCCGAGCGAGAACTGCCCGTTGTAGCCGGTGAGCAGGTTCAGCCCGAGCAGCGCGATCGCATAGATCAGCACCTGGGTGAACTGGAAGAGGCGGAAGCCACTCACGAAGAGGGGCAGGGCCGCCGCGATCACGAGCACCGCCACCACCGCGCCGAGCCGCAGGGAGCGTCCCGACGCGCCGGTTCGCGGGGCCGCGAGCGCATCCCCGCGGCTCTCCGCCGCCTTCGCCGCCGCGCCCACCCCGGAGTCGGCCGCCACGGCTAGACGCGCCGGATGATGGTGCGGCCGAAGAGGCCGGCCGGCCGCACCAGCAGCACGATGATGATCATGGCGAGGGCGACGGTGAGCTTCAGCTCGGTGCCGATGAACGAGACGTAGGTGCCGACCAGGTTCTCGGTGACCCCGACCAGCAGGCCGCCCACCACCGCGCCGAGCGGGCTCGTGAAGCCGCCCACCGTCGCGGCCGCGAAGGCGTAGAGCTGGATGCCGCCCATCATGTTCGGATCGAGGAAGACCACCGGCGCGACCATCATGCCCGCCACCGCCCCGAAGGCGGCGGCCAGCCCCCACCCGAGCCCGAGCATCCAGCTGACCCGGATGCCGCAGAGCCGGCTCGACACCGGGTTCTGGGCCGCCGCGCGCATGGCGAGGCCGAGGGTGGTGTAGCGGAAGAAGAGGAAGAGCACGATCAGCATCACGAGGGTCACGCCGATGGCGCCCAGGTCGTGGGCGCCGAAGACGATCTGGCCGATGCGGATCGGCTTGTCCGGGAACGGGCTCGGGAACGGCTTCTGGATGTAGGAGTAGATCCAGCCCGCCACGCTGGTGAAGATCACGAGCAGGCCCAGGGTCACGATCACGATGGTGAGGATCGGCGCGCCCTCCACCGGCCGGATCACCACGCGCTCGATCACGAGGCCGCCCACGAAGGCCACGATCACCGTGATCGCGAAGGTCACCCAGTAGGGCAGGCCCGCCTGCAGGAGCGACCACGCGATGTAGGTGCTGAACATTGCCATGTTGCCCTGGGCGAAGTTCACCACGTCGGTGGCCTGGTAGATCATCACCAGGGCCAGGGCCAGGCTCGCGTAGATGCCCCCGGTGGCGAGGCCGGAGACGATCTGCTGGATCAGGATGTCCATTTTAAGTGGGGGGGAGCGAGCGCCGCTCCTCCCCCACGCCCCCCCACCGCTTCGATCGCGTCGAGGCTTGCGCTGGTTGGCTCATCGGTCGGTCTGCGGTACGTTCATCGGCGCGCTCGGCGGTTGGTTCATCGGTCGGTGGTCGGTGCGCTCATCAATTGGGTCATCGAACCCTCAGTATCCGAGATAGGAGCGGCGGATGGCGTCGTTCTTTTTGAGCTCGGCGGCGGGGCCCGACATCACCACGCGGCCGGTCTCGAGGAGATAGGCGTGGTCGGCGAGGTCGAGGGCCATCGCCGCGTTCTGCTCGACCAGGAGCACGCTCACGCGCTCCTGCTGGTTGATCGTGCGCACGATGCGGAAGATCTCGCGGACTACCAGGGGCGCCAGTCCGAGCGAGGGCTCGTCGAGCAGGAGCAGGCGGGGGCGCGACATGAGGGCCCGCGCCACCGCCAGCATCTGCTGCTCGCCGCCGGAGAGCGTGCCCGCTTGCTGCCGGCGCCGCTGGGCGAGCACCGGGAAGTAGCCGTAGACCTTTTCGTAGTCCTGGCCGAGGCCCGACTTCTCGCGTCTCGCGTAGGCTCCGAGGCGGAGATTCTCTTCGACGCTCAGGTCCACGAAGGTGCCGCGACCTTCCGGGGTGTGGGCGATGCCGAGGCGCACGATGTCCTCGGTGGCCTTGCCGTCGATCCGTTGGCCGTCGAAGCGCACCTGCCCGCTGGTCTTCACCATGCGGCACACCGCCCGGAGCGTCGTGGTCTTGCCGGCTCCGTTGGCGCCGAGGATCGTGGTGATGCCGCCGCTCTCCACCGCGAACGAGAGCCCGTGGAGCACCTTGGTCCACCCGTACTGGGCGGCCAGATCTTCCGCTTCCAGCAGCGCCGGCATCAGCTCTCGCTTCCGAGATACGCGCGGATGACGTCGGGATCGCGCTGGATCGCCGCGGGCGGTCCCTCCGCGATGCGCCGGCCGAAGTCGAGCACGACCACTCGGTCGGACACCTGCATGACCAGGCTCATGTGGTGCTCGACGAGCAGCACGGTCACCCCGCGCCGGTCCCGGATCGAGCGGAGGATGTCGCCGAGGGTCGCGACCTCCTCGTGGTTCAGGCCGCCGGCCGGCTCGTCGACGAGCAGGAGCTTCGGATTGCCCGCGAGGGCCCGCGCCAGCTCCACCCGCTTGAGCGTGCCGAAGGGCAGGCCCGCGGCGGGATGTCCCGCCACCGCCTCGAGCTGGAGGAACGCGATCGCCTCCATCGCGGCCTCCCGCATCATCCGCTCCTCGCGCCGCACCGCGGGCAGGCGCAGCGCGTTGCTCAGGAAGTCGCTCCCGGTGCGCGCGTGTACGCCCACCATCACGTTCTGCAGCACGGTCATGCTGGGGAAGAGCGCCAGGTTCTGGAACGTGCGGCCGATGCCGAGCGCGGCCACCTGGTGCGGCGTGCTCTTGATGATCGATCGGCCCTCGAAGAGGAGGTCGCCGCTGCTCGGGGTGTAGAGGCGGCTCACGCAGTTGAACAGCGTGGTCTTGCCCGCGCCGTTCGGACCGATGAGCCCGATGATGTGGCCCGCGGCCATGTCGAAGGAGACGTCGTCGAGAGCGACGATTCCCCCGAAGCGCATCGAGACGTTTCGAACGGACAGGAGATCGGCACCCACGGCCGGCGTCACGGTTCGTACTTATAGGGGTGGGTGCTGCTTTTGTCAATCCTAAACGGCACTTCGCGAGTATAATTTCGCCTCTATGGCGCACCAATACATCTACGTGATGAAGGACCTGAAGAAAATTGTTCCGCCCAAGCGGGAGATCCTGAAGGGCATCTGGCTGTCGTTCTACCCGGGGGCCAAGATCGGGGTCATCGGCGGCAACGGCGCGGGCAAGAGCACCATGCTCCGCATCATGGCCGGGGTGGACAAGGAGTTCCTCGGCGAGGCCTGGCCCGCCGACGGGGTGAGGGTCGGCTACCTGCCGCAGGAGCCTCAGCTCGACTCCGCGAAGGATGTGCGCGGTAACGTCGAGGACGGGGTGGGGGAGATCCGCTCCTTGCTCACCCGCTTCGACGAGATCAACGCCAAGCTGGGGGAGCCCCTCGACGACGACGCGATGGAGAAGCTCTTGGCCGAGCAGGCCCGGGTGCAGGACGCGATCGAGGCGGCCAACGGCTGGGACCTCGACCGGACCGTCGAGATCGCGATGGACGCGCTGCGGTGTCCGCCCGGTGACGCGGAGGTGGGCACGCTCTCCGGCGGCGAGGTGCGGCGGGTCGCCCTCTGCCGGCTCCTGCTCCAGAAGCCCGACCTGCTGCTGCTCGACGAGCCCACCAACCACCTGGACGCCGAGAGCGTGGCCTGGCTCGAGCGCTTCCTCAAGGACTATCCGGGCACGGTGGTGGCCATCACCCACGACCGCTACTTCCTCGACAACGTGGCGGGCTGGATCCTCGAGCTGGACCGCGGCGCGGGCATCCCGTGGGAGGGCAACTACTCCTCGTGGCTCGACCAGAAGAAGCAGCGCCTCGCCATCGAGGAGAAGCAGGAGACGGCGCGGCAGCGCACTCTCGAGCGCGAGCTCGAGTGGGTACGCATGTCCCCGCGCGCCCGGCAGGCGAAGTCCAAGTCGCGGCTGCAGGCCTACGAGGAGCTGCTCGCCGAGGGCGCGCGCGACCGCGAGGGGCAGGCCGAGATCATCATCCCCACCCCCGCGCGCCTGGGCGACCTGGTGGTGCAGACCGAGCACCTGGTCAAGGGCTACGGCGACAAGCTGCTCATCGAGGACCTCACGTTCAGCCTGCCCCGCGGCGGCATCGTGGGCGTCATCGGCCCCAACGGCGCGGGCAAGACCACGCTCTTCCGCATGATCACCGGCCAGGAGAAGCCGGACCGCGGCGCGCTGCAGGTCGGCGAGACCGTTCGCCTGGCCTACGTGGACCAGAGCCGCGACGCGCTCGACCCGGCCAAGAACGTGTGGCAGGAGATCTCGGGCGGGGCGGAGCAGCTCCAGCTCGGCACCCGTCAGATCGCCTCACGCGCCTACGTGGCCTCGTTCAACTTCAAGGGCTCCGACCAGCAGAAGCGGGTGGGCGACCTCTCGGGCGGCGAGCGCAACCGCGTGCACCTCGCCACCATGCTCAAGAGCGGCGGCAACCTGCTGCTCCTCGACGAGCCCACCAACGACCTGGACGTCGACACCCTGCGCGCGCTGGAAGACGCGCTCCTCTCCTTCCCGGGCTGCGCGGTGGTGATCAGCCACGACCGGTGGTTCCTCAACCGGGTAGCCACCCACATGCTCGCCTTCGAGGGCGACAGCCGGGTGGTGTGGTTCGAGGGCAACTACGAGGACTACGAGGCCGACCGCCACAAGCGGCTGGGTGCGGCCGCCGACACCCCGCACCGGATCCGCTACAAGCCGCTCACCCGCGGCTAGGTTCGAGCCCGGCATCGAGGAGACGACACCCATGTTCAAGGACATCGTGACCTCCCGCGACGAGCTGCGGGCGATCTTCGGGGCCCCCAGCGAGCGCGCGGTGCAGAAGGACCGCGGCCGGCTCGACGCGCACACTCGCGCGTTCATCGCCCGCTCGCCCTTCGTGCTGATCGCCACCGCGGGCGCGGCGGGCCGCTGCGACGTCTCCCCCAAGGGCGACGCGCCGGGCTTCGTGACCGTCCTGGACGACACCCACCTGGTGGTGCCGGACCGGCTGGGCAACAACCGCATCGACGGCTTGACCAACATCGTGGAGAACCCGCACGTCGGCCTGATCTTCCTGATCCCCGGCCGCGAGGACACCCTGCGCGTGAACGGGCGCGCCTGCATCGTGCGGGATGAGGAGATCCTGGCGCCGCTCGCGGTGCAGGGGAAGCGCCCCAAGGTGGCGATCGGGGTGGAGATCGAGGAGTGCTTCCTCCACTGCGCCAAGGCGTTCAAGCGCTCCGGGCTGTGGGATCAGTCCCGCTGGCCCGACGTGGCCGGGCTGCCCTCGATGGCGAAGATCCTGTGGGAGCAGATCGACCTGCAGGCAACCGCGACCTGCAGCGTCGACGAGTTCGAGGTCGACATGGAGAACCGGCTGCGAAAGGGTCTCTATTGATCGCGCGGGTGATCGCGCGGGCCTGATCGGGTGAGCGCGCCGCTGCCGCGCAGCGCCGACGTCGTGGTGATCGGGGCCGGCGCCATCGGCGCGAGCATCGCCTACCACCTCGCCCGGCGCGGGGCTCGCGACGTGGTGGTGCTCGAGCGCGACACGGTGGGCGCGGGCTCCACCAGCAAGGCGGCGGGGGGCATCCGCGTGCAGTTCGCCACGCGGGTCGAGATCGAGTTCTCCCAGCGGGGCATCGCCTTCTTCCAGCGCTTCGAGGACGAGATGGGGGTCCCGTGCGACTTCCATCAGGAGGGCTACCTCTTCGTCATCACCGACGAGCCCACCCTCGCCCGCTTCCGGACCAACGTGGCGCTCCAGCGCAGCCTGGGGGCCGACGTGCGGATCATCGGCCCCGACGACGCGCGGGCCCTGGTGCCGTCCCTGGCGGTGGACGACGCGCTCGCCGCGGTGTGGGGGCCGAGCGACGGCTACGCCTCGCCCAACGACGTGGTCCAGGCCTACGCCACCCGGGCCCGCGCGGGCGGCGTCCGCATTCTCGAGGGCACCCCGGTGACCGGCCTCCGCCTCGAGCGCGGCCGCGTGGCCGCGGTGGAGACGCCGGCGGGCGCCATCGCCACGCGCCTGGTCGTCAACGCAGCGGGGCCGTGGGCCCCCCTGGTCGGGCGCATGGCCGGCCTCGACCTGCCGGTCGATCCCCGTCGCCGCCACATCTTCGTGACCGACGCGTTCGACGGCGTCCGCCACCCGATGCCGCTCGTCACCGACTGCGGCAGCGGCTTCTACTGCCGGAGCGAGCAGGGGGCCGTGCTGATGAGCCCGGGCGACATCGGGACGTCCACCGCCTACGAGGCGCAGGTCGACTGGAGGGTGCTGGAGACCGCGGTGGAGAAGGCGGTCCGCCGCATCCCCGCGCTCGAGCGCGCGCAGGTGCGCCACGCGTGGGCCGGGTTGCGCCCCCTCACGCCGGACGGGCGGGCGATCCTCGACTGGGCCCCCGGGGTCGACGGCCTCTACCTCGCGGTCGGGTTCTGCGGCCACGGCTTCCAGCACTCGCCCGCGGTCGGCGAGACGGTGGCGGAGCTCCTGCTGGACGGGCGCACCGCGGTCGACCTCTCCGACCTGCGGCTCGACCGGTTCGCGCGGCTTGACACCGCGCAACCCGCCCGCTAACGTCACGATTCCGGTCTCGGGTATGACCGGGACGTGGCACTCTGCGTCAATCTCGAAGGAGGTGCCGGTCTTGCCGGACGTCTCGCTCGCCCGCCTGCGGCAGGTGGCGAGCCTCGCGCGGGCGGTCGCCGGCACCCTCGACGCGGACGCGGTCCTCCGGCAGGTCGTGGAAGCCGTACGCACCCTGCGTCCCGGCGCCTTCTGCGTGGTCCGCCTGGTGGACCTGGAGCGCGGCGGCTACCGGCTCGCCGCGATGAGCGGGAGCGAGCCGCACGCGTTGGCCGCGGTCATCCCGTTCGGGCAGGGGATCACCGACGCGGTGGCCCAGAGCGGCCGGCCGATGCTCCTGTCCGACGTGGTGGACGACCCCCGCCTCGTCTCGCCGATGTGGCGCGAGGAGCCCGACCTCAAGGTCTACTACGGCGTGCCGATCAGCGCGGGCGGCGAGCTGATGGGCGTGCTGAGCGTGGGCCTCGCGGATCGCGAGGAGCCGACCGCGGAGGAGCGCGAGATCGTCGATCTGCTCGCGAGCCACGCCGCGGTCGCGATCGGCAACGCGCGGCTCTTTGCGGAGAGCGAGACGCGGCGGCGGGCCGCCGAGGCGCTGTCCGAGGTCTGGCGCTTCCTCTCCGAGACCTTCGACGTGGCCGCCCTCGGCCAGCGCATCGCCGACGTGGTGCTGCGGGCGCTCCGGGTCCGCGGCGCCGCGCTCTACCGGCTGGCCCCCGCCTCCGGCGACCTCACCGTGATCGGCCGCTCCGGCGAGGCGGAGCGCTTCCTCGATCCGGGCGTCGTCATCCCGGCCGGCCACGGCGTGGTGGGCCTGGCGGTGAGCCGCCGGCAGCCGGTGGTGACCGCGGACGTACGGACGGATCCGCGCGTGAAGTACACGCCCGAGATGTCCCAGGGCCACGCGATCTGCCCGTCGGTCCTCTCGCTGCCCCTCGTGGTGAAGGGCCAGGTGGTGGGCGGGTTCACGGTCGGCGACATGCTCGGGCGGACCTACTCGGACGACGACCTGCGTCTGGCCCAGACCTTCGCGGACCAGGCCGCGGTGGCGCTCGAGAACGCGCGGCTCTTCGAGGAGGCCGAGCGGCGGCGGTGGCAGAGCCTGGCCATCGGCGCGGTGAGCCAGACCCTCGCGGAGTCGCTGCATCCGCTCGGGGTGGCCCAGCGCGTGGTGGACGCGGCGCGCGACCTGCTCGGGGTGCTGGTCGCGACGCTCTATCGCCTCGACCCCGCCACCGGGACGCTCGAGGAGACCGCGTGCGCGGGCCGCTCGCCCGGGCGCGACTGGCCTCCGCGCCACCCCCGCGGCACCACCGCGGTCGGGCTCGCCACCACGGAGCGGCGGGCGGTGGTGTCCAACGACGTGCTGCGCGACCCGCGCCTCTCCTTCACCCCGGAGGTGCGCGCCGACATCGAGCAGAGCACGCTGCGCGCGGTGCTGGCGGTGCCGCTCAGCGTGAAGGACGAGATCGTCGGGGTGCTCGGCCTGCTGGACGCGGCGGGTCGCGTCTTCAGCGTGGAGGAGGTGCAGCTCGCCCGCGCGCTCGCGGATCAGGCCTCGGTGGCGCTGGAGAACGCGCGGCTCTACGCCGACGCGGAGCAGCGCCGGGTGGAGGGGGAGACCCTCTCCGGGCTGGTGCGCACGATCAGCGCCACCCTCGAGCTTGCCGCGGTCATGCGCCACGTGGCCGCGGCGGCGCGCGAGCTCTGCGGCAGCGATCTCGCCCACATCCTGCTCCGCGACCTGGAGACCGACACCATGTCCGCCCAGTACGGGGTCGGGAACACCAACACCTTCTCCCCCCTCATCGTGCGCGGGCGCGGGGCGGGGGGCATCGCGTGGAGCACCGGCCGCCCGTTTCGCAGCGAGAACCGCGCGACCGACCCGCGGGTGAGCTCGCACTACCCGGAGGCGGTGGCCCGCGCGGGCGTCATCACCACGCTGGTGGTGCCGATCTGGATCAGCGGCCAGGTCGAGGGCCTGCTCTACGTGGAGAACCGGACCGCGCGCGTCTTCACCGACCGCGACGAGGCGATCCTCATTCGCCTGGCCGACCACGCGGCGGTGGCGATCCAGAACGCGACCCTCTACCACCGGCTCCAGGGGCTCTCCGGCCGCCTCATGGAGGTGCAGGAGGCGGAGCGCCGGCACCTCGCGCGCGAGCTGCACGACGAGATCGGCCAGCTCCTCACCGGCCTGCGCCTGACCCTCGACCTGCCGGAGCCGCCGTCCCCCGCGCTGACCGAGCGCCTCGAGCAGGCCCGCGGGCTGGTGGAGGAGCTGCTCGACCGGGTGCGGGCCCTGTCGCTCGACCTGCGCCCGAGTATCCTCGACGACCTCGGCCTTCTGCCCGCCCTCCTCGGCCACGTCGAGCGCTACACGAGCCAGACCAAGGTGCAGGTGCGCCTCGAGCACCACGGGCTCGACCGACGCTTCGACCCGGAGACCGAGACCGCCGCCTACCGCATCGTGCAGGAGGCGCTCACCAATGTGGCGCGCCACAGCGGGGTCGACGAGGTGACGGTGCGCCTCTGGGCCACCCACGACGTGCTCGGCGTGCAGGTCGAGGATCACGGCAAGGGCTTCGACCCGGACACCGTGCTGGGCAACGGCGGCGGGCTCGCGGGCCTGCAAGAGCGGGCCACGCTCCTGAACGGGCACCTCACGGTGGAGACCCGGCCGGGCACCGGGGTGCGGCTGACCGCGGAGATGCCCCTCTACGGGACAGCCGAGTGAACAGCATCAGCATCGTCCTCGCGGAGGATCACCACGTGGTCCGGCAGGGGCTGCGCGCCCTGCTCGCGGCCGAGCCCGACTTCGTGGTGGTGGGCGAGGCGGCGAGCGGCCTCGAGGTCGCGCCCCTGGTGGAGCGGGTGAAGCCCGACGTGCTCGTGGTCGACTTCGTCATGCCGGGACTCAACGCGCCCGACATCGTGCGACGGGCCACGCGCCTCTCGCCGCGCACCCGCGCCCTCGTGCTGTCGATGCACGCCAACCCGGCCTACGTGGTGGAGGCGATCCAGAGCGGGGCGGCCGGCTACGTGCTCAAGGGCTCGAGCGCGGCGGAGCTGGTGCGGGCCATCCGCGCGGTCGCGAGCGGCGAGCGGCACCTGAGCCCGCCGCTCTCCGAGGAGATGGTGGAGGCCTACGCGCAGCGCGCGGTGCCGACCGGCCTCGACCTCTATCGCACGCTGACCCAGCGCGAGCGCGAGGTGCTGCACCTGGCCGCGGAGGGGCAGACCAGCGCCCAGATCGGCGCGCGGCTCAACATCAGCCCGCGCACCGTTGAGGTGCACCGGGCCAACCTGATGCGCAAGCTCGGGCTCCGCGGGCAGGGCGACTTGGTGCGCTACGCGCTGGGCCGCGGCATCCTCACCGTCGACGGCTGATCCAAAATACGTAAGCTTACGAATAGACGCGCGTGGGGCCGACCGTGCATGGTCGCGGTCAGTGCGGATCGCGGCGCCCCGGCGGTCTCTCGTTGGCTGACCCGACGCCTCTTCCGACGATCCTGATCGTCGAGGACGAAGAGGAAGTGCGAGCGCTCACGCGGGACGTGCTCGAGATGAACGGCTACACCGTGCTGGAGGCGCTCGACCCCGCGGACGCGGTGCGGCTCGCCCAGACCCATCCTGGTGCCATCGACCTGCTGATCACCGACGTGGTCATGCCGAGCATGAGCGGCCCCGAGCTCGCCCACCGGCTGCGAACGGGCCGGCCCACGCTGCGCGTGCTGTGCATGTCCGGGTACCCGGAGAGCACGGACCGCGCGGCGGACGGCGCGGAGCCGTGGACCGGGTGGTTGCAGAAGCCGTTCAGTCCCGACGGCCTGGTCGCGAAGGTGCGCGAGTGCCTGAGCGGCTAGCGCCTCACCAGCTGAGCGTGCCGGTGCCGAAGTAGCCCACGAACTGCCAGAGCAGCCCCCCCAGCCATCCCAGGAGGCCGAGCGCGATCAGGGCCCGGAACGCGCCCGGCGGCGGCGTGCCGCGCCGCCACTCGCCCGCGCAGGAGTACCACACCGCGGCGAGCAGGAGGGCGCCGACGCCGGCCAGGGTGAGCACCCAGCCCGCCATCACGCCGAGGGTGAACTGCGGGTCGAAGAAGATCGGGGGATGGTACATGGTGGCTCCTGTCCTCAGCGTGGCTGCATGCGGATGGCCCCGTCGAGCCGGATGGTCTCGCCGTTGAGCATCGCGTTCTCGATGATGTGGGCGGCGAGGGCCGCGTACTCGGTCGGCCGGCCGAGCCGGGGCGGGAAGGGCACCTGCTTGCAGAGCGAGGCGCGCGCGGCCTCCGGCAGGCCGGCCAGCATCGGGGTCTCGAAGAGCCCCGGCGCGATCGTGCACACGCGGATGCCGAGCTCGGCGAGATCGCGCGCGATCGGCAGGGTCATGCCCACCACGCCGCCCTTCGACGCGGAGTACGCGGCCTGGCCGATCTGGCCGTCGAAGGCGGCCACCGAGGCGGTGTTGATCACCACGCCGCGCTCCCCCTCGGGGTTGGGCGCGTTCGCGGCCATCCGGGCGGCCGCGAGGCGGATGCAGTTGAAGGTGCCGATCAGGTTGACCTGGATGGTGCGCGAGAACGCGGCGAGATCCGCCGCGCCGCGCTTGCCGAACGTCCTCTCCGCAGTGCCGATGCCCGCGCAGTTGACCAGGGCCTGCACGCCGCCGAAGCGCGCCACCGCCGCCTCCAGGGCCGCGGTGACCTCGTCGGAGCTGGTCACGTCGGCGGGAGCGAAGAGGGCCCGGTCGCCGAGGCCGGCCGCCACCGTCTTGCCGTCTGACCGCGCGAGATCGAGCAGCACCACGGAGCCGCCCGCGGCGTGGAGCCGCTCCGCGGTGGCGCGGCCGAGGCCCGAGGCCCCGCCCGTGATGATCGTCGTCGAGCCCGCGATCTGCATTGCCGTCCTCCTCCTGGGGGAGTGTCGCCGACGGTGTAGTATAACCGAGCGCCCATGACCCTCCCCCTCTGGATCAGGACCCCCGACGAGCTGGCCGCGCTGACCGTGGAGCTGGCCGGCACCCCGGCGCTGGCGATCGACACCGAGGCCGACAGCCTGCACCACTACCCGGGCAAGCTCTGCCTCGTCCAGCTGGCCGACGCGCAGGGGCGCGGGCACCTCGTGGACCCGCTCGCGCTCCGCGACCTCTCCCCGCTGGGTCCGGTCCTGGCCGATCCCGGCACGGTCAAGGTCCTCCACGCCGCCGACAACGATCTCTCCTATCTGAAGCGGCTGTACGGCGTGACGGTGGTCTCCCTCTTCGACACCGCGGTGGCCGCGCGCTTCCTCGGCGCGACGTCGCTCGGCCTCGAGGGGCTGCTGACGCAGTACCTCGGCGTGACCGCGGTGAAGTCGCGCCAGAAGGACGACTGGTCGCGGCGCCCGCTCAGTGCGGCGCAGGAGGCCTACGCGCTCGACGACGTGCTCCACCTGGGCGCGCTGCGAGCGCGGCTGATCGAGGAGCTGCGCCTGATCGGACGCGCGGAGTGGGTCGAGGAGGAGTGCGCGGCGCTCGCCGCGCTCGCGGTGCCCGAGAAGGCCGCGGACCCCGACGCCTACATGAAGCTCAAGGGCGCGCGCGAGCTGGACGCGCGCGGGCTCGCGGTGCTGCGCGAGATCCACGCCGCGCGCGAGACGCTCGCGCTCCGGCAGGACCGCCCGCCGTTCATGATCGTGGGGAACGAGAGCCTGGTGGCCCTCGCCAAGCGGCTGCCCGCCGACAACGAGGCGATCCTGTCGGTCCCGGGCTGCACCCCGCCGGTGGTGCGCCGGGCCGGTCCCGCGATCCTCGAGGCGGTGGCCCGGGGTTTAGCGCTGCCGGAGGCCGCGCTGCCGGTCTACCGGCCCATGCCGCGGCCGCACCTGCCCGCGGCGGTGCGCCGGCGCGCGGAGGCGCTGCGGGCCTGGCGGACCCGGGCCTCCAAGGAGATCGGCCTCGAGCCCGGGGTCCTCTTCCCCCAGCGCCTCATCGACCGTCTCGCCGCCGCCCCGCCCACGGATCTGGCCGCGCTCCGCCAGGTCGAGGGCGTGCACGGCTGGCGGGTGGGCCTGCTCGGCGCCGCGGTCCTGGAGGCCCTCGCGGCGGCCTGAGGGGCCTCCGTCTCCCGCGGCTTGCCGTGGCCGGGCGATGGTGGTACGCCTGAGGCTACGCCGTCTGACCGGATCGGTTGGGCAGAAGGAGGGTCCCCATGGCCTCCCATTCCCGGTATCTCCGCGAAGGCGTCATCGCCGGCCTCATCGGGGCCGCCCTGGTCGCCGTGTGGTTCCTCATCTACGACGCCGCCAGCGGGCGGCCCTTCCGCACCCCCGCGCTGCTGGGGGCGGCCACCTTCGAGGGCGTGAAGAATCCCTCCGCGGTGCCGACCGCGGCGCACCTCGTCGTGCCGTACACCGTGCTGCACGGGGTGGTCTTCGCCATGATCGGGGTGCTGATCGCGTACCTGATCGTCTCGGCTCAGCGCGAGCCGAGCCGGGTGCTGATGCTCTTCATCGCGCTGATGTCCTTCGAGATCGCCTTCCTCGCGATCGTGACGTGGCTCGCGCACCCGGTGCTCGACGAGCTCGCGTGGTGGGCGATCCTGGTCGCCAACGCGCTCGCCGCGGGGGGGATGTTGATCTACCTGCTGGTCGGCCACCGCGCGCTCGGGCGCGCGCTGCTGGGTCCGCTCTGGAGCCGCGCGGTGCGCGAGGGCATCTGGGCCGGCCTGCTCGGGGCCGCCGCCGTCGCGCTGTGGTTCCTCGCCTACGACGCGGCGGCGGGCGTGCCGCTGCGGACCCCCGCGCTGCTGGGCGCCGCGCTCTTCCACGGGCTACGGGATCCGAGCGCGCTCGTGATCACGACCCCGCTGGTGCTCCAGTACACCGTCATCCACGGCCTCGCGTTCGTGGCCTTCGGGCTGGTGACCGCGGGGCTGCTCACGCTCGCCGATCGCGACCCGCGCCTGCTCTTCGCGTTCTTCATGCTGTTCTGCTGCTTCGAGGTCTTCTTCGCCGCCCTGGTGGCGATCCTCGCCGAGTGGCTGCTCGAGGCGGTGCCGTGGTGGACCATCCTGGCCGGCAACCTCCTGGCCGCGACGGTCATGCTCGGCTTCTTCTTCCGCGAGCATCGGGTGACCTGGGCGGAATTCCTCCACGCGCGCCGGTAGGGCGCGGAGCACGAGGCCCCGCGCGCGAGTCGGCCGGGTCCTGTCGTCGGGAGGCGCCCGGCCGGCTCGGCCTTCGCCACCCGCTCGGCCCCACCCGCGGCTCTTCGAGCCGCGAGGGGCCGAGGGGGTCCCACTTCGGCCGAGCCGACCGAACGCCCCCCGACGCCACCCGGCCGGCTCGCGTGCGGGGCCTCGTGCTCCGCGCCTCCCGATCCTCTCGCCGGCCGATCTTCTCCCACGTCTTTTCCCACGGCTTTTCCCACGGCTTTTCTCCCTGGACGGGAGCGGGTAGACTTCGGCCACGATGTGGCGATGACGAGGGCGCGCTTCGGGCGCGCGAGCCCACAGGAGGCGCGAGCGTGGCGGACGGAGAGCTGAAGGGGCGGGTGGCGGTGGTGACCGGTGGCAACGGAGGCATTGGGCTCGGCATGGCGCGCGGCCTCGCGGGCGCGGGGGCCTCGGTGGTGGTCTCGGGCCGCAACGCGGAGAAGAGCCGGCGCGCGGTGGCCGAGCTGACCGCGCTCGGCGCGCAGGCGGTGGCCATCGAGGCCGACGTGGCCGACGAGGCGGCGGTGGAGGCCCTCATCCGCAAGACGGTCGAGCGCTTCGGGCGGCTCGACGTGGTGGTCAACAACGCGGGCATGAACATCCGCAAGCCGGTCCAGGATCTCTCGCTCGCGGAGTGGCACCAGGTGCTCGACACCAACCTCACCAGCGCGTTCCTCGCGAGCCGCGCCGCTTACCCGGTGATGAAGCGGGGCGGCGGCGGCAAGATCATCAACATCGGCTCGATGATGTCGATCTTCGGCGCCTCGTTCGCGCCCGCCTACGCGGCCTCGAAGGGCGGGATCGTGCAGCTCACGAAGGCGATGGCGAGCGCGTGGGCGCGCGACAACATCCAGGTCAACGCGGTGCTGCCGGGCTGGATCGACACCGAGCTCACCCAGAACGCGCGCCGCGAGGTCCACGGCCTGCACGACCGCGTGCTCGCCCGCACGCCGGCGGACCGCTGGGGCGTGCCCGACGACCTCTCCGGCGTGGCGGTATTTCTCGGCGGCCCCGCCTCGGATTTCGTGACCGGTACCGCGATCCCGGTCGACGGGGGCTATTCGATTCAGGGCTAGCTGGGGTACACTGACGACGCGTGATGCGGGCGTCGTCGCGACTCTTCCTGCTGGCGGTGCTGGCCGTCGCGGTCCCCGGCTGCGCCTCGGTTGCGCCCATGGACGTGGTGGTGGCGCGTCCCGCCGCGCCTCCCTCGCTGCGCTTCGGCGTCGACACCTTCGCGTTTCCCAATGAGAGCCGCAGCAACAACCCGGGCAAGCCCGACCTCTACGCCAACTACTGCTTCGTGATGGCGCGCGGGGTGACCCAGTTCCAGCGTTTCGCGCGCTTCGACGCGGCGGCGCCCCGGGTCGCGCCCGAGGAGTACGTGGCGCGGATCAAGCAGGTGGTCGGTCACAAGCCCTGGGAGGATCCGCTGCCCGCCGACGACCGGGTGGTCATCCCGGGCTACGCCTCCCTCTACGAGTTCTCGCGCGACCAGGAAGCGGTGGTGAAGGAGGGCCTCGTCGGGCGCTTCTGGACCCTCGTGCACTGGACGAACTGGCGGGTGGTGTTTCCGTTCCCGGGGTCGCACCAGGAGCGGGTGGCGCGCCAGACCATGCTCGAGCTCCAGGACGGCCGGCCCGTCCAGCTGCTCGTGACGAATTTTCCGACCTGGGAGCTGAACCACACCGTGATCGCCTACGCCTACGGGCTCGATCCGGCCGGCAACGTGCTCTTCACGGTCTACGACCCGAACGATCCGCGCGAGCCGGGGCGCGTCACCTTCGACCGGGCGGAGCGGCGCTTCGAGGCGAGCCAGCTCTACGACACGCATCCGGGGCCGATCCGGGCCTTCCGCATGTACTACTGGGCGCTGCTCTAGCCGATGGCCGAACCCGCTCCCGTCCCGGACGCGTCGTCCTCCGCCGCGCCTCCCGACTGGTACTCGCACGGCCTCAACCGGCTCTTCTACTATCGACTCGCGCAGGT
Source organism: Candidatus Methylomirabilota bacterium (assembly GCA_035948165.1). Lineage (GTDB taxonomy): Bacteria > Methylomirabilota > Methylomirabilia > Rokubacteriales > CSP1-6 > CAMLFJ01. The sequence goes on along the minus strand of DASZJM010000148.1, from coordinate 11,852 downwards.
CGCCGCCTCCGCGCTGCCGCGACCGGTGCGACGGCGGCTCGCGCGCGGCCTCGGTCGCGTGCTCGCGCGCGCGGTGCCCGCGGAGCGCCGCGCGGTGCGGTCGAATCTGGCGCGGGTCCTGCCCGGGGCGGGGGAGCGCGAGCTCGACCGCCGCACCGGCGAGACCTTCGCCAACTTCGGGGCGTTCTTCGCCGATCTCCTCACCCTGAACCGGCGCCCCGCCGCCGACCTCGACGCGTACGTGGCGAGCGCGGAGGGCGAGCACCACCTCGACGCCGCGCTCGCGGCGGGCCGCGGGGTGGTGCTCCTCACCGCGCACCTCGGGAACTGGGAGTTCGCGGGCCGCCTGCTCTCCTCGCGCGGGCGACGCACCGCGCACGTGGTGCTCTCCGCCGAGCAGGACCAGGCGCTCGAGCGCTACCTCCGCCTCGACAGCCCGCAGCTCCGCTTCGTGACCCGGCGGCACGCCACCTCCACCCTCGGGCTGCTCGCCGCGCTCCGCCGCGCGGAGCTGGTGGCCATGCAGGCCGACCGGCCCACCGGCGGGCGCGGGGACGCGATCGTGCCCTTCTTCGGCGAGCCCGCTGCCTTCCCGATCGGGCCCTTCGTGCTCGCCCGCGCGGCGGGCGCCGCGGTGGTCACCGCGTTCTGCGCGATGGCCCCCGGGGGCCGCTACCGGCTGGAGATCGACCCGCCGATCTGGGTGAAGCCGGGCGAGGAGGCGGCCGCGCTCGCCACCACCGTGACCTCGCTCGAGCGGGTGGTCCGCGCCTATCCCACCCAGTGGTTCAATTTCTTCGACGCCTGGAGCCCGCCCCATGGGCACGCCTGAGCGGGTCGCGATCGCGGCGGCGGGTGTGGTGACCCCGATCGGGGCGGACCTCGAGGCGTTCTGGTCCGCCCTGATCACCGGCGTCTCCGGCATCTCCCAGATCGAGCGCGTGCGCGTGGACGATCTGCGGGTGCAGCGTGGCGGCGAGGTCAAGAAGCTCGGGCGCATCAAGGACTGGTGCGGGGTGCCCGACTGCCGGGCCACCCGGCTGCTCATCGCGGCGGCCGACGATCTGTGCGCCCAGGCCGCGTTCCGTCCACTCCCGCTCGATCCGGCCCGCGTCGCGGTGGTGGTGGGCACCGCGCTCGGTGGGGTCGAGGAGGGCGAGAAGGCGCTCGCCGGCGACCGCCCGAGCCGCCGGTTCCCCGACGCCCTCTACGACGGGCCGGGGCTGCGCCTCGCGCGCTGGCTCGGCGCGCGCGGGCCGGTGATCACGGTGTCCACCGCGTGCGCTTCGGGTGCGACCGCGCTGGCGACCGCCGCCGATCTGCTCCGCCGCGACGAGGCCGACGCGGTGGTGGCGGGCGGCTACGACGCCCTCTGCCGCTTCGTGCTGCGCGGCTTCAACGCCCTCCGCTCGCTCACCCGCGACGAGGTGCGGCCCTTCGACCGGCGGCGCAGCGGCCTGCTCCTGGGCGAGGCGGGCGCGCTGGCCCTGCTGGTGCGCGAGCGCGACCTGCGCGGCCCGCGCCTGGGCACCGTGCTCGGCTACGGGAGCGCGAGCGACGGGTTCCACATCGCGGCGCCGGAGCCCGACGGGCGCGGCCTCGAGCGGGCCGTCCGCGCCGCGCTCGCGGACGCTTGCGTCTCCCCGCGCGACGTGGACTTCGTCAGCGCGCACGGCACCGCCACCCTGCTCAACGACCGCATCGAGACCGCGGCGCTGAAGCGGGCCCTCGGCCCGCGCGCCCACCAGGTGCCGGTGAACTCCATCAAGGGCGCGCTGGGGCACACCATGGGGGCCGCCGCCGCCCTCGAGGCCTTCATGTGCCTGCTCTCCGCCCAGCGCGGCCTCATCCCGCCCACCCTCCACCTGGAGGAGCCCGACCCGGAGTGCGACCTCGACTACGTGCCGGGCCGGCCGCGCGCGGCGCGGCCCCGCATCATGCTGAGCACCTCCATGGGCTTCGGCGGCTGCAACGGGGCCCTCGTGCTCGAGGCGGCCTGATGCGCGCCCCCGCCATCCGCGGGCTCGGCCTGCTGAGCGGGACGGGACCGGGCGCGGGGCCGGCCCCGATCTGGACGCTCGCGCGGCCCGAGAGGGCGGGGGACCGCTTCCGCCGGGCCACCCGCGAATGCTTGCTGGCTCTTGCGGCCGTGGACGCGATGCTTGAAGATGGGAAGGCCCCGCGGGAGGCAATCGCGGGGGACGGGACGGCGCTGTTCTACGTGACCGCGGCCGCGTACGGGGCGTCGAACCGGGAGTTCATCGAGCGACGGGGCGGGGTGATGCACTTCGCGTACACCGCCCCCGCGGTGGTGCCCGCGGAGGTCGCCATCGAGTTCGGGGTGACCGGCGCGTACGGCATCCTGATCGGGGGGGCGCCGTCGACGCTGCGGGCGATCGATCAGGCGGCGCGTCTCCTGGACGAGGGCCGCTGCGATCGGGCGCTGCTGCTGGTGGTCGAGATCTTCGAGGAGTGCGGGGATCTTTACGCCCGCCACCGGCGCTTCACCCGGTGGCCGCTGGTGGAGACCGCCGCGTGCCTCTGGCTCGAGCGCGGCGACGGGGAGCTGCGGTTCGAGTCGGCGCGGGATGGGCGGCGCGCCCCGGCGCCTCCGGGCGGGGGCGAGCGCTTCGCGGCGGGGCCGCTCGCCGATCTGTGCGAGTGGCGGGACCGCGCGACGGGCGGGCCGATCGAGCTGTCGGGACGATGGCGCGACGAGCACGCACGGCTTCACTGGAGCACCGAGAGATCCCACGCACGCGGTACTCGCGGCGTGATCAGGAGGTCGGCGCGATGACGCAGAAGGAAGTCCTGGACGAGCTGAAAGGGCTCGTCGTCGAGCGGCTGAAGTTCGATCCACGACGGGCCGCCGAGATGACCCTGGAGACGACGCTGCCCAAGGGAGTCGACGGCTCGCTCGGCCTGGACTCGCTCGACTTCATCGAGCTGTCGGTGGCCCTCGAGGAACGCTTCGGCATCGTGATCGACGAGGGCCGTGACCTGACGGACGAGTTCCTCTCGCTGGACTCTCTGTCGAAATTCATCCTGGCGAAGACCGGCCAGGCCTGAGCGCGGGAGCGCGCGGCCCGACCGATGGACGCGCCATGAGCCGGCCGCCCGGTAGCCGCCGGCCGCCCGGTAGCCGTATTCGAGAGATCGTGGTGAGCGGGCTCGGCATCGTGAGCCCCTACGGCGCGGGGGTGAAGAGCTTCTGGACCGGCCTCGCGGCCGGCACCTGCGCGATCAAGCCCATCACCGTCATCGACACCGAGGGCTTCCGCTCGCGCATCGCGGCCGAGATCCCGGCCGACGCGATGGCCGCCCTCGGCGTCTCGCGCCGCCGCTCCCGCGCCGACCGCCTCGCCCTCGCCGCCGCGCGCGAGGCGCTGGCCGACGCGGGGCTCGAGGGCGCGGCACGCCGCGAGGCCGCGCTCCTGATCGGGGCGGTGGGCGGCGGCATGCTCGAGGGCGAGGACTGGTACTGGGGCGAGGCGCGTGGGGTCCCGTCCGGCCGCATGAGCGCGCTCCGGTCGATCCTGCCGCTCTCCCACGCCGAGACCCTCGGCGGGCGGCTCGGGCTGACCGGGCCCAAGGAGACGGTGGTCATGGCGTGCGCGTCGGGGGCCGCCTCCATCGCGCTCGGCGCCGATCTGGTGCGGGCGGGCGTCACCCCCACCGCGCTGGTGGGCGGAGTGGACGCGCTGACCCACATCTGCTTCATGGGCTTCAACGCGCTCAAGCTGCTCGATCCCACTCCGTGCCGGCCCTTCGACCGCGACCGCCGCGGCATGTCGATCGGCGAGGCGGCCGCCTTCCTGGTGATCGAGGACGCCCTACACTGCCGGGCCCGCGGCGGACGCGTGCACGCGCGCCTCGCCGGCTACGGCATGACCACCGACGCCCACCACGTGACCGCGCCGCATCCGGAAGGCGAGGGGATGATCCACGCCATGCAGCAGGCCCTCGCCGACGCCGGGCTCGAGGCGGCCCGGGTGGGCTACGTCAACGCCCACGGCACCGGCACCCCGCAGAACGATCGGGCGGAGGCGCTCGCGCTGCGACGCGTGTTCGGCGAGGGCGGCGTCCTGGTCAGCTCCACCAAGTCGCTCGTGGGTCACACCATGGCCGCGGCGGGGAGCGTGGAGGCGGCGGCCACCATCCTGGCGCTGCAGCACGGCCTGCTGCCGCCCACCGCGAACCTCGCGCACGTGGACCCGGAGGTGCCGTTCGACTGCCTGCCGGTGACCGCGCGGCCCGCCGACGTGGCCGCCGCCCTGTCGAACTCCTTCGGCTTCGGCGGCCAGAACGTGAGCCTGGTCTTCGAGAAGGGGGCGGGCCGTGAGTGAGGGCGGCCCGGCGTCGGCGCGCCGCGTGGTCGTCACCGGCCTCGGCACCGTCAACGCCTCCACCGCGGGCGGGCGCGAGGCCCTGGCCGGCGCGCTCGCGCTCGGGCGCTCCGCGATCGGCCCGGTGCGGAGCTTCGCCACCGCCGGCTGCGCGAGCGGGCTCGCCGCCGAGGTCGACGAGACCACCCTCGCCTCGCTGGTGGATCGCGACGCGGCCCGGCGCCTCTCCCGCATCTGCCGCCTGGCCCTCGCGGCCTGCCAGCTCGCGGTGCGCGACGCGGGCATCGCGGGCGGCCCCGGGCTCGGCATCGTGGTCGGCACCGAGCACGGCGACTTCACCTCGAGCCGCGACTTCGCCCAGGGCTTCCTGCGGCGCGGTCCGGCCGGGCTCTCGCCGATGATCTTTCCCAACACCGTGATGAACACGATGGCCTCGATCGCCGCGATCGCGGTTGGGGCCAAGGCCCCGTCCGTCACCGTGAACCAGGCGACGCTCGCGGGCGACCTGGCGGTGGCGCGGGGGGCGCGCCTGATCGCGGACGGCCGCGCGGAGGCGGTCGTGGCGGGCGGGGTCGACGAGCTGTTCGAGGACGTCTACCGGCGGCTCTCCCAGATGGGCGCGCTCTCTCCCATGCAGAGCCGCGCTCCGGAGGGCTGCCGCCCGTTCGCGCCGGATCACAACGGGCCGGTGCTGGGCGAGGGCGCAACCTTCCTCGTGCTCGAGGAGCGGGAGGCGGCGCGCGCGCGCGGCGCCCGCGTGGTGGCCGAGATCGCCGAGGCGGCCTGGGGCAACGTGCCCACCGCGCCCCACACTGGGCACTCCCGGCGGGGCGACGCGGTGTCCCCGGTGGCGCGCCTGCTCCGCGCCCGCGAGGCCGCGCGCTTCGAGCGGTGCTACGGCGCGGCCAACGGCGATCCCGCGGTCGACGACTGGGAGCGCGCGCTGCTGGGCCGGGACCTCGCCGCCGCGCCCGCCGGCCTGCTGCCCCCGCTCTCGCTCGCGCCGCTCTTCGGCCAGCACGGCGGCCTCGGCGCGCTCCGGGTGGGGGCGGCGGCGCTCGACGCCGAGCGCGGGGCGGCGTCGGTGCTGGTGCACGGCATCGCGCGCGGCGGCTGCCGCATCGCCCTGGTGGTGGAGCCGGCCCGGTGAGCCGCGCGTGAGCGACCTGCTGATCGTCGTGCCCGCCTTCAACGAGGCGGCCACCATCGCCGACATCGTGGAGCGCGCGCGGCTTCACGGGCCGGTGGTCGTGGTGGACGACGGCTCGACCGACGACACCGCCGCGCGGGCGGCGGCCGCCGGCGCCGAGGTCATCGCGCTCGGGGCGCGCCGGGGCAAGGGCGCGGCGCTGCGCCGCGGGTTCGCGGAGGCAGAGCGGCGCGGGGCGGCGCGGGTGGTCACCCTCGACGGCGACGGCCAGCACGAGCCCGACGAGATCCCGCGCCTGCTCAAGGTCGCGATCGAGGAGCCCGACGCCCTCGTGATCGGCGGCCGGCTGGCCGGCCTCACCGAGGCCCCGCCGCGCGTCATCCCGGTCGGGCGCCTGGCCGCGCTGCGGGTCGCCGGATTCTTCATCGACTGGCTGAGCGGCGCGCCGGTGGCCGACACCCAGTCCGGCTTCCGGGTCTACCCGGCGAGCCTGCTGGCCGTGGTGCGCCCGCGCCGCGGCGGCTTCGTGCTCGAGACCGAGATGCTACTGCGCGCGGCCGACCGGGGCGTGGCGCTGCGCGAGGTGCCGGTCACCCCGATCCACTTCGAGGATCGCCGCAGCCGCTTCCGGCCCGCCCGCGACGGCCTCGCGGTCGGCGCCTACCTGGCCGGGCGCATCGTGAGCCGATGGGCGCGCGAGGCCGCCGCCGGCGCGGCGTGGCTGGTCGGCATCTTCAGCCCGCGCCGCCTGCGGGCCCGCCATCGCGAGATGTACCAGTTCGCGGCGCCGCAGCGGTCGAATCTGCCGGGCTGGGCCCTCGCGGTGGGCGCCTTCGTGGCGGACCGGGCTCTGCGCAACGCCGAGCGCGGGTGGCGCTCCGACCACGCCCGCGGCCTGCGGCTGGCCGCGGTGGCCACCGCGGCGACCCCGCTGCTGCTGGGGCTGGCGCTCGGCCGGAGCGCGCTCGCCCGCGTCGGCATCGACTGGCTGAGCCCAGTGGTGCGCCGGCTCTATCCGCAGGAGGCGCTCGCCGCGACGCTCGAGGCGCCGGCGCGCCGGGCCGCCGCGGCCGCGGCGGCGCGCCCGGCCGACTACGATGTCCTGGTGGTCGGCGGGGGCCCGGGCGGCTCGAGCGCGGCCACCTTCCTCTCGCGCGGCGGACTCCGGGTGGCCCTCGCGGAGCGCGAGGCCTTCCCGCGCTTCCACGTGGGCGAGTCGCTGCTGCCCGCCAACATGCCGGTGTTGGAGCGGCTCGGCGTTCTCGACGCGGTGAAGGCGCGCGGCTTCCTCGTGAAGTACGGGGCCTACTTCCACGACCAGGACATGGACATCGGCTATCAGTTCTTCTTCCGCGAGGGCAAGCCGTGGCCGTCCTACACCTACGAGGTCCAGCGCGGCGAGTTCGACCAGATCCTGCTCGACCACGCGGCCCGGCAGCCGAACGTGACCCTGCTGCAGCCCGCCACCGTCGAGCGCGTGGCCTTCGACGCCGAGGGCGCGACCGTCACCGTCGCGGAGGCCGCCGGCTCGCGGGAGATCCGCGCCCGCTTCCTGGTCGACGCGAGCGGGCGCGACGCCTTCATCGCGAGCCGGCACGGACGACGCCGCCCCATCGAGGGGCTCGGCAAGGTGGCGCTCTTCGCCCACTTCCAGGGCGGCAAGCGCTGGCCCGGGAAGGAGGCGGGCAACATCCGCATCTTCACCTTCGAGCCGGGCTGGTTCTGGTACATCCCGTTCCACAACGGCACCAGCAGCGTGGGCTGCGTGCTCCACGCCCGGACAGTGCAGGGGCGGGAGGGCAACCTGGAGCAGCTCTACGAATCGCTGATCGGCCGCTGCCGCGGCCTCCTCGACGCCCTCGACGGCGCGCCCCGCATCACCCCGGTGCACAGCGCGGCCAACTTCTCCTACCAGACCGAGCCCGCGGTGGGCGACCGCTACGTGTGCGTGGGCGACGCGATCGCGTTCCTGGACCCGATCTTCTCCTCGGGCGTCTACCTGGCCACCCAGTCCGCCGAGCTCTCCTCCGCCGAGATCCTGAAGGCGTTCCGCGAGAACCGCTTCGAGGCACGGCGCTTCCGCGGCTACCAGAGGGCGATCCGCCGCGGCATGCAGCCGTTCCAGCGCTTCATCCGGAACTTCTACGACCCGTCGTTCACCGAGATGTTCCTCAAGCCGCGCGAGTTCGCGGGCATGGTGGACGGGGTCACCGGGGTGCTGGCCGGCGGGGCCTTCCTCCGCATGTCGCTCCGCATGCGGCTGTCCCTCGAGGTCTTCTTCACCATCGTGCGCATCAACCGCTGGGTGCGCCGCCGCCGGGGCCTCACCACCGAATCCCGCTACAAATGGTAGGAATCGCCCGCTTCCTGCCCAAGAACTACCTCTTCACGATCCTGGGCATCGCGGTGGGCGTGGCGGGCCTGGTGGCGCTCGGCGCGATGGCCGAGCGGATCACCCGCTTCATCGACGGCGGCGACCGGTTCGTGCTCGGGCAGATCTCGGTGGCGGGCGAGGGCATGGGGATGGGCACCGGCTTCACCGCGGGCGGCCTGCTCCGCGCCGCCAAGATCGAGCAGATCGCGCGGGTGCCGGGCGTGGCTGCGGTGCAGGCTCAGGTGATGCTGCCGCTCAACCCCACCACCTCGCAGTTCCTCACCCTCACCCAGGAGCTGATCCTGGGCGTGGATCTCACCGTGCCGATGTCGAACCGCGAGTTCCGCGAGCTGCCGGTCAAGAGCGGCCGATTCCTCCGGACGAACGACCGGGGCGTGGCGGTGGTGGGGGCGGACTTCGGGGCGGCGCGCAAGCTCGCGGTGGGCGGCCGGCTCGAGCTGGCCGCCGGGCGCGCCTTCGAGGTGGTCGGCGTCCTCGACAAGACCCTCACCGCGCCGGACCGCTTCGCGATCGTGCCGCTCGACGACGCGCGCGATCTCTGGCTCCGGCGCGACCCGCTCCTGGTGCAGGTCTTCGCGGGCGGCGCGGGTGGCATGGCCCGCCGCGATCTCAACACCGGGGCCGCGGTGGCGTGGGCCGACGGGGTGGATCCCGACGAGCTCGCGCGGCGCATCCAGGCCGGCGTGCCCGGCGTGAACGTCACGATCCCCGGCGAGCTGAGCCAGCTCCTGCGCCAGTCGACCGCGTTCTTCTCCGCGCTGCTCTTCGGCATCGGGGTGCTGGGCCTCGTGATCGGCGGCCTGTCGCTCTCCAACACCGTGACCGCGGCGGTCTTCGAGCGCATCCGCGACTTCGGCATCAAGCGCGCGCTCGGCGCCACCGATCTCCAGCTCCTGCGCGAGATCCTGGGCGAGGCCCTCGCGGTCTCGGTCTCGGGCGGCGCGCTCGGGGTGGTCCTGGCCCTCGTTATCGGCACGCTGGTGGACGCGCGCGTGCTGCACGACGGCCAGCAGCTCTTCCTCTTCTCCCCGCGCCTCCTGGCCTTCGCGATCGCGTTCTCGGTGATCCTGGGCGGTCTGGCCGCCACCTACGCGACCCTGCGAATCGTGCGGCTCTCGCCCGCCGAGGCCATCCGGCGGGGGACCTGAGCGCGGCCGCGATGCTCGTGCGGGCGATCGGCCTCGGCAAGACCTTCCGCGGCCCCGACGGTGGGCCGATCCCGGTCCTCGACGGCGTCGACGTCGAGGTGAAGCCCGGCGAGTTCGTGGCGGTGGCCGGGCCGTCCGGCTCGGGCAAGTCGACCCTGCTCAACCTGCTCGGGCTGCTCGAGGCGGCGGACCGCGGCGAGATCTGGCTCGACGACGTGTGCGTGAGCCGGCTCTCGCGCCGCGCCCAGTGCCCGGTGCGCGGCCGCTCGATCGGCTACGTCTTCCAGTCGTTCCTCCTGATCGCCGGCCTCACCGCGCTCGAGAACGTGCTGCTGGCCGCGCGCTACGTGGGCCGCGCGCGGAGCGAGGCGCTGCCCGCGGCCCGCGCCCTGATGGAGCGGCTCGGGGTCGCCCACCGGAGCGGCCACTACCCCTCCCAGCTCTCGGGCGGGGAGCAGCAGCGGATCGCCTACTGTCGCGCGGTGCTCAACGACCCGCCGCTGGTGCTGGCCGACGAGCCGACCGGCAACCTCGACGAGGGCCACGCGAGCGTGATCCTCGCCGAGCTGCGCGGCCTCTGCCGCGACCGCGGCGCCTCGGTGCTCCTGGTCACGCACCGGGCCGACGCGGCCGCCCTCGCGGACCGTACCCTGCGGCTGCGGGCGGGGCGGCTCGAGTCCGGGGGAGGCCACCCCCGCTAGTGGGGCCGCTCCGCGACGCCGGCGTCGCCGTCGTGTCCATGGTGGTCCTCGCCGCCGTGCTCCTGGTGCCGGGGCTGGGCCGCGCTCCCCTCGACGATCCCGGCGAGGGCCAGCACGCCGAGATCGCCCGCGAGATGCTCGGCGGGAGCTGGATCACGCCGCACCTGAACGGGGTGCGCTACTTCGACAAGCCGCCGCTGCTCTACTGGCTGACCGCGCTGTCGTTCCGGCAGTGGGGGCTCACCGAGCACGCGGCGCGCCTGGCGCCGCTCCTGGGAGCGCTGCTGGCGGTGGCCGGCACCACGCTGCTCGGCGTGCGCCTCCTGGGGCCTGCGGGTGGCCTCCTTGCCGGCGCCGCGCTGCTCTCGTGCGCGCTCTTCGCCGCGTACGCGCGCTACCTGCGGCCCGAGACGCTGTTCGTGGCCGCGATCCAGTGGGGGTTTACCGGGTTGCTGTGGGCGCGGTCCGCGTCGGCGGACGGGTCCCGGTCGGGCGCGGCGGTGCTGGGGTGCGCGGCGCTGGGCGTGGCGGCGCTCGCCAAGGACCCGCTCGGGCTGGTGGGGCCGCTGGCCGCGGTGGCGATGGCGCTCCGGCTGGCCGGGCGGCTGCGACCCGTCGCGCGGTGGCTGCCCGCGGCGGGGGTCGTGCTGATGCTCGCGATCGGGGTCGGCTGGTACGCGATGGTGACGGTCAGCGAGCCCTCGTTTCTCTGGTACACGGTGGTGGACAACCACGTGCTGAACGTGGCGCGGATGCGCGCCTTCCCCGACGAGGACGTGCCGCTGTCGGCGCTCGAGTTCCTCACCGCGGCCGGCTTCGGCGCCGCTCCGTGGATCGTGGCCGCGGCGGTGACGGTGGTCGCGCTCGCCCGGCGCCGCGCGTGGCGAGATCCGGCCGAGGCGCCGTGGGTCGCCCTGGCGATCTGGGCGGTGGGCGTGCTCGCGATCTTCACGCTCTCGCCGTTCAAGCTGCCGCACTACGGCCTGCCCGCGTATCCGGCCGTCGCGCTCCTGGCCGCACGGGCCTGGCACGACGCGGGCGCGCGCCCGCGCCGGCTGATCGCGGCGCACCTCGTGCTGTTCCTCCTGCTGGGCGTCGGGCTCGCGTGGGGAGGCGCGAGCGACGGGCGCGCGTTCATCACGGGCGTCTTCGGGGTGACCGACGTCTACTCGCGGAAGGAGGCGGCGTGGGGCCAGCCCTCGCCCTATCCGCCGTGGGCGGCGATCCAGCCGCTCCTCGTGCGCGCCTCGATCCTCTTCCTCGCCGGCACCGCGGTGCTCGCGGTGGCCTTCGCGCGGCGCTCCGCGCGCGTCGCGGCGGCGGCGGTCGCCGCGGTCATGCTGCTGCTGGTCCCGGTGGTCGGCGACGGCCTGGCCGCGACCTCCACCGCGCGCGCGGTGAGGGGGATGGCGGGGGAGATCCGGGCCCGGCTTGCCCCGGACGACGTGCTGGTGCTGGAGGGGCCGATCGAGAACGCGGGCGCGGTGGAGTTCTACTCCGGCCACCGGCCCGGCCTGCTCGACGCGCGCCGCAGCGTCCTCGGGGTCGGCGCCACCTTCGCGGACGCCGCGCCCGTCTTCTGGAGCCAGGCGCGTTTCCTCGAGGCGTGGAGCTCCCCGCGGCCGCTGTACCTGCTCACGACCCGGGGGCCCGCGCAGAGCATCGCGGCCCAGCTGCCGCCCGGCAGCGTCGGGCTGCTCGCGGTCCAGAACGGGCGGTGGCTCTACGGCCGCGCCCCGGTCGCCCGCTGATGCTGACCCAGCTGATCATCCACTTCTCGTACGCGGGCGTCTTCCTGATCCTGCTCGCCACCGGGTTCGGGGTGCCGATCCCGGAGGAACTGCCGATCGCCATCGCGGCCATGATGGCGCGCTGGGAGGTCATGCACTGGTGGGGCGCGCTGCTCTCGTGCCTGGGCGGAGTGCTCGCGGGCGACATGCTGCTCTACGGGCTCGGCCGGCACTTCGGGCGGCGCATCCTGAACTGGCCGACCGCGCGCCGCATCCTGACCCCCGAGCGCGAGAAGCGGGTGATGGAGGCCTACTACCGCCACGGGCTCAAGTTCGTGGTGATGGCCCGCCTCATCATGGGCCTGCGCGCGGCCGCGTTCCT
>DASZJM010000147.1:0-8994 GCA_035948165.1 Candidatus Methylomirabilota bacterium | reverse complement strand
GGATCGGCGAACCTGCCTTGGCCTGATCGCGAGTTGCCTCCTTGCCACGTCACTCATCGCCGAGGCGCAGCCAGCGGGCAAGGTATGGAGGCTCGGGCTCTTCCACGTCGGGCTCGACCACGTGCCCCCCTCCCTCGACGGTCTCCGGGACGGCCTGAAGGCGCTGGGCTACGAGGAAGGGAAGAACCTCCAGCTGGACTTCCGTAACGTCGCAGACGAGGCCGCGGCGCGCGCGGCGGCGGCGGACCTGGCCCGAGCCCGCCCGGACCTGCTCGTGGCGTTCGAAAACCAGACGCTCCGCGCTGCGAAGGCGGCGCGGTCTGACGATTCCGCCCTCGCTCCTCCAGCGGGCAGACCAGGTGATCGAGTAAGCGGCATATGAGGCATCTCGTCGCAGTGCTTGCTTTCTTGGCCGCCTTCGTCCTCGCCGGCGAGGCCATGGCCGACATGGTCTGCTTGCTCAAGAGCGAGCAAATCTCAGGGACGAAGAAACTCTGCTACTACGATTGTGTCGGCTTGATGTACGCGATCACGATCGATGGCCTTCAACTATGCCCCCTCAGCATCCGGAAGTAAGAATCTGGGCGGCGAGGCGGGGCAACCGCCATACTTTCGGCTCCCGGCTCGTGGTGGCTGGGGTAGACTTGCGCACGGTCCAGCAACTGGGGGCTGGCAGAGCAAGACTTGGACTTGGCGGCCGGGGCGGCCGAGGTTGATCAGCGGGGCGGCGTGCAACATACTGATACTGTTACGCGGAGGGGTGGCCGAGCCCGGTTGAAGGCGTCCGACTCGAAATCGGATAGGGGCGTAAGTCCCTCGGGGGTTCAAATCCTCTCCCCTCCGCCAATTTGATCGCACCTTCAGGAGTGCCCGATAGTGACGCGGAGGGGTGGCCGAGTGGCCGAAGGTGCGGCACTGGAAATGCCGTGTACGGGCAACTGTACCGTGGGTTCGAATCCCACCCCCTCCGCCATATCTTTTCGGTTGGCCGTGCTAGACGGGGAGGTAGCGGTGCCCTGTAACCCGCAATCCGCTACAGCGGGGTTGAATTCCCTCTCGAGGGCCGGTCGTGTCGAATGAGCCGTACGGGACGGCGTTGAGGGTTGGGCCCCACGCAACGGGATGCGTCGAACCCCGCCAGGCCCGGAAGGGAGCAACGGTAAGGCGCTCCTCCCGTGTGCCGTGGGAGTACCTGACCGGAGCAGGTTTCGTGCGGCGATCGCGGGACGGTCGGTTCGATTGAGGGTGCACGGTCTTTGACGTATCAGGTCCTCGCGCGGAAGTGGCGGCCGCAGGAGTTCGACGCGGTCGTCGGACAGGACCCGGTCACCCGCACGCTGCGCAACGCGCTCAGCTCGGGCCGGGTGGCCCACGCCTACCTCTTCACCGGCCCGCGCGGCGTCGGCAAGACGACGACCGCGCGCCTGCTCGCCAAGGCGCTCGCTTGCACCGCGCGCACCGGACCCGAGGCCTGCGGCGCCTGCCCCTCCTGCCAGGACTTCGTCTCGGGGGCGCCGGTCGACGTGATGGAGATCGACGCGGCCTCCAACACCAGCGTGGACGACATCCGGACGCTGCGCGAGAACGTGAAGTACGCGCCGGCGCGCGGCCGCTTCAAGGTCTACATCGTGGACGAGGTGCACATGCTCTCCGGGGCGGCCTTCAACGCCTTCCTGAAGACGCTCGAGGAGCCGCCCGCCCACGTGGTGTTCATCCTCGCCACCACGGATCCGAAGAAGATCCCGGTCACCGTGCTGTCGCGCTGCCAGCGCTTCGACTTCCGGCCGATCGCCCCCGAGCAGCTCACCCTGAGCCTCACCCGCATCCTCGAGCAGGAGGGCGTGCCCTTCGAGCCGGGCGCCCTGCCGGTGCTGATCCGCGCCGCCGAGGGCAGCCTGCGCGACGCGCTCTCGCTGCTCGACACCGCGATCGCCTACGGCGAGGGCAAGCTCGACGAGGCGGGGGTGGCCCGGCTGCTGGGCTCCTCCTCGCCGGTGCACGTGCGCGGCTTCGTGGCCGCGCTGCTCGCCCGCGACGGCGCCGCCGCCCTCGAGGCGATCGACCGCGCAGCCACCGACGGCGAGGACCTGGGCGCGCTCTGCCGCGAGGCGGTCGAAATGGCCCGCCGGCTCCTGGTCCTGAAGGTCGCCGCCGGCGCGCCCTTCGCCGATCTCACCCCCGCCGAGGCCACCGAGCTGCGCGCGGCCGCGGACCCGGTGAGCGCCGACGAGCTGATCTACGTGCTGCGCGCGTTCCTCGACGCCGACGGCGAGATGCGCCGCTCGCCCCATCCCCGCGTGGAGCTCGAGATCGCGGCGGTGCGCGCGACGCGGCGGCCGCAGCCGCAGGCCATCGAGACGCTGATCGCCAAGCTCGAGGAGGCGGAGATCCGGCTGCGCCAGATGCCCGCCGCGTCGGGAGCCGCGGCCGCCCGCCCGGTGGTCGTGCAGGAGACACTGCTCGACGCGCGCCCCGCTCCCGGCACCCCGCCGCCGCGTCCCGCTGCCCCGCCGTCCACGCCGGTGGCGACGAGCCCGGCGCCCACGGCCCCCGCGCCACCCGCACCCGCTCCCACGGCGCCGCCCCGGAGCGCGCGGCCGATCGAGGACGAGCCGCTCGTCGAGACCGCGGCGGCCGACATCGAGGCGGTCGAGGTGGCGCCGGCGCCCGCGGGCGGGCTCGACGCGGCGTGGGAGCGCGTGGTCACCGACGTGATGAAGCGCAAGGCCCTGCTGGGCTCGGTGCTGCAGCACGCCACGCCGCTGCGGGTGGACGACGGCGTGCTCACCCTCGCGCTGCAGGCGAGCGGGTTCCACCGCGAGATGCTGAACGATCGCGGCAACAAGGAGCTGATCAACGAAGCGGTGCAGCGCCACGTGGCGTCGGCGCGCCGGTTCGAGCTCGATCCCAATGGCGGCGCGCCGGCCGGCGGCGGTGGGGCTCGGAACCACCCGGCGGTGCAGGCGGCGCTGAGCGCATTCCAGGGCGAGGTGGTCGCGGTGCGGCCGCGGACCCCGGAGGAAGGAGAGTCACCGTGAAAGGCTTCGGCAACATCATGAAGGAGGCGCAGAAGCTCCAGGCCCAGATGGAGCAGCTGCAGGCGGAGGCGGCCAAGAAGACGGTGGAGGCCACCGCGGGAGGCGGCATGGTCACGGTGGTGGCCAACGGCAAGCAGGAGATCGTGTCGATCAAGATCGACCGCGAGGTCATCAACCCCGAGGACGCGCAGATGCTCGAGGACCTGGTGCTCGCCGCCTCCAACGAGGCGCTGCGCAAGTCGAAGGAGATGGTGCAGGGGGAGATGAGCAAGATCACCGCCGGGCTCAAGATCCCCGGCCTCGGCCTGGGATAGGAACGCAATGGCCTACTACCCGGAGCCGGTGGCGCGCCTCATCGAGGCGCTCCAGCGCCTGCCCGGCATCGGGCCCAAGACCGCCCAGCGGCTGACGTTCTTCCTGCTCAAGCGCCCCGCCCCCGAGGTGGCCGCGCTCGGCGAGGCGCTCACCCAGCTCAAGCAGCTCATCGTCCACTGCTCGGTGTGCTTCAACGTGACCGAGCAGGACCCGTGTCGCATCTGCGCCGATCCGCAGCGCGAGCAGCGGACGCTCTGCGTGGTCGAGGAGCCCAACGACCTGCTCGCGCTCGAGCGCACCGGCGAGTTCCGCGGGCGCTACCACGTGCTGCTGGGCGCGCTCTCCCCGCTCGACGGGATCGGCCCCGAAGATCTGAGAGTGCGTGAGCTGCTGGCGCGGCTCGACAACGATCACGTCGAGGAAGTGATCCTCGCCACCAACCCGAGCGTGGAGGGCGAGGCCACCGCGATCTACCTGGCCCGGTTGCTGAAGCCGCTCGGTATGCGCATCACCCGCATCGCGCGGGGGCTGCCGGTGGGCGGCGACCTCGAGTACGCCGACGAGGTGACGCTCTCCAAGGCCATGGAAGGCCGGCGCGAGATGGCGTAGCGATGCTTGGCGGGCGTCCGGCCGTGTGGTAGAAATGGACCGGACGGTTCCCTCCTGGATTCCCCGATAGCTCAATGGTAGAGCATCCGGCTGTTAACCGGAGGGTTGCAGGTTCGAGTCCTGCTCGGGGAGCCACCTCCCGCCCGATGCTATAATCGCCTCCGTGCCCCCCCTGACCGACGCCCGCAAGAAGTCCCTCCGGCGCGAGATGGAGTCCCTGCTCGGCGCGGGCGGCGTGCTCTCCGATCCCGAGGAGCTCCTGGTCTACGAGTCCGACGGGCTCACGCTCTTCCGGGCCCTCGCCGACTTCGTGGTGTTCCCGCGCACCGCCGAGGACGTGTCGGCGCTGGTGAAGCTGGCCAACCGCGAGGGCATCCCGTTCGTGGCCCGAGGCGCGGGCACCGGCCTCTCCGGCGGCTGCCTGCCCACGGAAGGTGGCCTGGTCATCTCGCTCATGCGGATGAACCGGGTGCTCGAGGTGGACTACGACAACCAGCTCGCGGTCGTCGAGCCGGGGCTCGTGAACCTGCATCTCTCCTGGGCGGTCGGCCCGCAGGGCTTCTATTACGCGCCGGATCCGTCGAGCCAGCAGGCCTGCACCATCGGCGGCAACATCGCGAACAACTCGGGCGGTCCGCACACGCTCAAGTACGGGGTCACCACCAACCACGTGCTCGGGCTCGAGGTGGTGCTGCCCGACGGCGAGCTGCTGTGGCTCGGGGGCAAGACGCGCGACGCGCAGGGCTACGACCTGGTCGGCCTCTTCGTGGGGTCGGAGGGCACCTTCGGCATCGCGACCAAGATCGTCGTCCGCATCCTCAAGAAGCCGCAGGCGGTCAAGACGGTGCTGGCCGTCTTCGATCAGATCGATCAGGCCTCCGAGGCGGTCTCTGCGATCATCGGGCGCGGCCTCGTACCCGCCGCGATGGAGATGATCGACCAGCTCACGATCGAGGCGGTGGAGGACGCGTTCGGCTGCGGCTACCCGCGCGACGCGGCGGCCGCGCTGCTGATCGAGCTGGACGGCCTCGCCGCCGGCATGGAGGCGCAGGCCGAGCGGGTGGTCGCGGCCTGCCGCGACTGCGGCGCCCGCGAGGTGCGGGCCGCGCGCGACGAGGCGGAGCGCGCCCTCCTCTGGAAGGGTCGCAAGTCCGCCTTCGGGGCCTACGGGCGCGTGTCGCCCGCCTACATGGTGATGGACGGGGTGATCCCGCGCACCAAGCTGCCCTACGTGCTGGGACGGGTGAACGCGATCGTGGCCGCCCACGGCCTGCGGGTCGGCAACGTGTTCCACGCGGGCGACGGCAACCTGCACCCGAACATCCTCTACGATCCGCGCAAGCCGGGCGAGGAGGCGCGGGTGGTCGCGGCCGGCGCCGAGATCCTGAAGGTGTGCGCCGAGGTGGGCGGCTCGATCTCCGGGGAGCACGGCATCGGCCTCGAGAAGGCGGACTACATGCCGTTCATCTTCTCGGAGGCGGACCTCACCTGCATGCACCGGGTGAAGGACGCGTTCAATCCGGCGGGCCTCTGCAATCCGGGCAAGATCTTCCCGAGCAACAAGGCCTGCGTCGAGGTCGGTCCCGCCTACCGTCCGCATCCGATCGAAGAGAAGGGGCTCGCGCAGCGGTTCTAGCGGGACCTTCGGAGAGCCGCGGTGCCCACAGCCCTGCTCGACCAGCTCCGCCGCATCGTCGGCGCGCCGCACGTGCTGACCGGCGTGGAGTGCTCGCCGTACGTGGTCGAGGGGCGAGCGCCGATGGCGGTGGTGCTCCCGGGCACCCGCGAGGAGGTCGCCGCCGCGGTCACCCTGGCCGGCGAGCAGGGGCTGCCGGTCACCCCGTGGGGCGGCGGGACCAAGATGTGGATGGGCTCACCGCCGAGCCGGGTCGGCCTCGTGCTCTCGCTCAAGCGGCTCGACCGCATCCTCGAGCACGAGCCGGGCGATCTCACCGTCACCGTCGAGGCGGGCCTCACGCTCGACCGGCTGCAGGCCGAGCTTGGCAAGCGCGGGCAGTGGCTCTCCCTCGACCCGGCCGTCTCCGACCGGGCCACGGTGGGCGGCATCCTCGCGAGCGACGCCTCGGGGCCACGCCGACATCTCTACGGCACCGCGCGCGACCTGGTGATCGGCCTCACCGTGATCGGGGCCGACGGGCGAGCAGTGCGCGGGGGCGGCAAGGTGGTCAAGAACGTGGCGGGCTATGACCTGCCGAAGCTCTACATCGGCTCCTTCGGCACGCTCGGAGTGCTGGTGGAGGCCACCTTCAAGCTGCGGCCGCGCGCGGACGTCGACCGGCTGGTGATCGCGCGCTTCGACCGGCTGAAGGACGCGTCGCAGGGTGCGCGCGCCGTCCTCGGCTCCGACCTGGTTCCCTCGGCGGTCGAGCTGGTCGACGATCTGGCGCTCCAGCGGCTCGGTCTGGGCAGCGGCGCCGCGCTCCTGGTCGGCCTCGACGGCATCGCCCCGCAGGTGGAGTGGGAGGTGGCGGAGCTCGACCGGCTCCTGGTGCCCCTCGGCCGGCGGGACAGCCGCGAGCTCGACGGGGAGGCGCGCGACGAGACGTGGCGCGCCCTCGGAGCGCTGGAGCGCCCCGGCCACGACGCGGTCGCGGCGGTGATGCGATGGGCGGTGCTGCCGATGCAGATGGCCGAGCTGATGGACGCGGGCGCGGCCGCCGCGCAGCGCAACGGGCTCGGCGCCGCGATGACCGGCCACGCGGGCGTCGGCATCGTCACCGCCAGCCTGTCGGGGAGCGCCGACCCCGGCCCGGTGGTGGCCACCCTCGGCGATTGGCGCGACCTGGCGGTGCGCGCCGGTGGCCACGCGATGGTGGCATGGGCGCCGCTCGCGGTGAAGGAGCGGGTGCCGGTGTGGGACGAACCGGGCCCCACCCTCCGCCTGATGAAGGGCATCAAGGAGCGTCTCGATCCGAGCGGCATGCTGAACCCCGGCCGTTTCGTGGGCGGGATCTGAGGCCATGGCCCACGCCCCGCTGACCACCGAGCCGGCGCCGTCCGGTCCGCTCACCCTGCACGGGCAGAGCGTCGAGGGCGTCGATCGCTGCGTGCACTGCGGCCTCTGCCTCGCCTACTGCCCGACGTTCTCCGAGCTGGGCACCGAGATGGACTCGCCGCGCGGGCGCATCCTGCTCATCAAGTCGCTCGCCGAGGGCCGCATCGCGCTGACCGACTCCGCCACCGCGCACCTGGATCTGTGCCTCGGCTGCCGGGCCTGCGAGACGGTCTGCCCGTCGGGCGTGCCCTACGGCCAGCTGATCGAGGCGGCGCGCGCCGAGATCGAGCGCCAGCGCCCGGGCGGCCCGATGCGGCGGCTGTTCCGCTGGGTGAACTTCTCGCTGCTCCTGCCGAGCCCGCGCCTGCTGCGCCTGGCCGCGGCGGGCCTGCGCTTCTACCAGGCGAGCGGGCTCCGGCGACTGGTGCGTGGCTCGGGCGTGCTCGGCCTGCTCCCCGCGTCGCTGCGGCACTGGGAGCCGCTCCTGCCCGACCTGCCGCCCGCGGCGGATCGCGCGCCGCTGCCGGAGGTGACCGCGGCGGTCGGCGACCGGCGCGGGCGGGTCGGCCTCCTCACCGGGTGCATCCAGCAGGCGGTCTTCGGCCCGCAGAACCGTGCGACCGCGCGCGTCCTGGCCCGCAACGGCCTCGAGGTCGTGGCCCCGCGCGCCCAGGCGTGCTGTGGCGCGCTCCACGCGCACGCGGGGGAGCACGACACCGCGCTCACGCTGGCCCGCCGCACCATGGAGGCCTTCGAGCAGGCCGGGGTCGAGCAGGTGGTCGTCAACACCTCGGGCTGCGGCGCGCACATGAAGGCCTACGGCACGCTGCTGGCCGGCGACCCCGCGTGGCGCGATCGCGCCGCCCGCTTCGCGGCGCGCGTGCGCGACATCTCGGAGCTGCTCGCCGAGCAGCCGCTGCGCGGGCCGCTCCAGGCGGTCGCGCGGACCGTCACCTATCACGATCCGTGTCACGTGGTGCACGGCCAGAAGATCCGCACCCAGCCGCGCGCACTGCTGGCCCAGATCCCCGGCCTGCGCGTGGTGGAGCTCAAGGAAGCCGACTGGTGCTGCGGCTCGGCCGGCACGTACAACCTGACCCAGCCCGAGATGGCGACGCGGCTGCAGGAGCGCAAGATCGCCCACGTGCAGGCGACCGGCGCGGAGGCGGTGGTCACCGCCAACCCCGGCTGCATCATCCAGATCGCGCAGGGGCTGGCCGCCAAGGGCTCGCCCATCCAGGTCCTCCACATCGTCGAGCTCCTCGACCAAGCCTATTCTCCCTCGCCCCCGAAGGGGGAGAGGGCAGGGAGAGGGGGGCCGAAGGGGTGAGGGGGGCCGAAGGTGAGGGGGGGCGTCGCATGGCCCGCGTGAAGGTGATGGACGCCGCCGAGCTCGTCCCCGGCAAGGGCGCGCTCGTCACCGTCAACGGCCAAGACGTCGCGCTCTTCCGCCGCGGCGACGAGGTGCTCGCCATCGGCAACGACTGCCCGCACCAGGGGGCGAGCCTCTGCGAGGGCTGGGTGGAGGGCGACATCCTGATCTGCCCGGTGCACGGCTGGGAGTTCGACCTGCGCTCGGGTGCCTGCATGACGGTGCCGGGCGAGAACGTCCCGAGCTACATCGCCACCGTCGAGGACGGCGCGATCTACGTCGAGGAGACGGAGTGAGCGGCCCGGAGCGCGCGGACCGGGTGCCCCTAGAGCACAAGGCCACCGCCCCGCGAGCCATCGGCTGCTTCGTGCTGACCATCTCCGACTCGAAGACGCCGGAGACCGACACCAGCGGCACGCTCATCCGCGAGCATCTCGCCGCGGCGGGGCACACCGTGATCGGCTACGCGATCGTGCGCGACGAGCCCACCCAGGTCACCGCGTTGGTGCGGAAGGGCTGCGCGGATCCGGCGGTCGAGGCGTTCATCCTCACCGGCGGCACCGGCGTCACCTCGCGCGACTCGACGTTCGAGGCGGTGGAGGCGCTGCTCGACAAGCGGCTCACCGGCTTCGGCGAGCTGTTCC
>DASZJM010000146.1:0-1597 GCA_035948165.1 Candidatus Methylomirabilota bacterium | reverse complement strand
GCCGCCTCATATGGGCAGGTCGGTGACGGAGAGGATGGCCATCAGCATGGCGACCACGATGAAGCCCACCACCAGGCCCATGACCAGGATGATGCAGGGCTCGGCCAGGGCGATCAGCCGCTTGACGAGCTTGCGCGTGTCAGCCTCGAGCGAGGCCGCCACCTGCAGCAGCGTCTCCTCGAGTCGCCCGGTCTCCTCGCCCACCCGCACCATGTGGACGGCGAGGGCCGGGAACGTGCGGGTCTCGGCCATGGGCTGGGCGAGGCCGGCGCCACGGCGGACGCCGTCGCCCAGGCTCCCGACCGCGCGGGCCAGCACCTGGTTGCTCAGCATGTCCTTGACCACGGTGAGGGCCGGGATCATCGCGACGCCGCTCTTGAGCAGCGTGCCCAGGATGCGGGTGAAGCGGGCCACGTCGGTCTGGGCGATGACCTGGCCCGCGAGCGGCAGGCGGAGCAGCATCCGGTCGGCGCCGAGACGGCCGCGCGGGGTCGCCAGCACCATGCGGCTGCCGAGCACGCCGGCCGCGGCCAGCAGCGCGAGCAGCCACCAGTAGTGCTGGATGAAGCCGCTCGCTTCGAGCAGGATCAGGGTGGGCAGCGGGATCGTCGCGCCCAGGTCCTTGAAGATGGCCGCGAAGCGCGGGATGACGAACGTCATCAGAAAGATCACCGCGGCCGCGCCCACGCCGGTGAGCAGCACCGGGTAGATCAGCGCGGAGACCAGCGCGTCGCGGAACTCCTGCGACTCCTCGAGGAATGAGGCGAGCCGGCGCAGGGTGGTTTCGAGCACGCCGCCCTTCTCACCCGCTCGGACCATGTTGATGTAGAGGCGCGAGAACGGCCGCGGGTGGTGTCTGCCGAGCGCGTCGGCTAGCGCGGCGCCGCCCTGTACGCTGCGGAGCACGTCGGCCATGATGGCGCGCAGGCGCGACGTGGGCGCCAGCTCCGCCTGGATGGCGAGGGCGCGGTCGAGCGGCAGGCCCGCTTCGACCAGCGTGGCGAGCTGCTGGGTGAGCGCGACCAGGTCCCGACCGGCCACGCGGCCCCGCCCGGCCTCGGGCCAGGCGAGGCCCAGCCACCGCCGGTGGTGATCCTGCGCGTCGATCGTGATCGGGAAATAGGCGTCGCGCTGCAGGCGCTCGACCACCGCGCGGGCGTCCGGCGCCTCCATGACGCCGTCGATGGTCTGCCCCCGACGGTCGGCCGCCCGGTACGCGAAGACGGTCACGGCGGTATCACCCGACCCTCACCCTGCCCTCTCCCAGGAAGGGAGAGGGAACCGCCACACCCTCTTCCCTCTGGGGAGAGGGCAGGGTGACGGGGCTGGTGGTGAGGGTAGTGAGGGTAGTGAGGGGGCTCATGTGTCCTCCTGGGTCACGCGCAAGATCTCGTCCACGGTGGTGAGCCCCGCGCACGCCTTCGCCCACGCGTCCTCGCGCAAGGTCAGCATGCCCTGCGCCACCGCATATCGCCGGATCTCGCCCGCCGGCGCCTTGCGCACGATCAAGCTCCGCGAATCCTCGGTGATGCGGAACAGCTCGTAGATGCCGGTGCGC
The DNA here is from genome assembly GCA_035948165.1 of Candidatus Methylomirabilota bacterium. Classification (GTDB taxonomy): domain Bacteria; phylum Methylomirabilota; class Methylomirabilia; order Rokubacteriales; family CSP1-6; genus CAMLFJ01. The sequence goes on along the minus strand of DASZJM010000146.1, from coordinate 39 downwards.
CCGCGGTAGCCGGTGCCGCGGCAGTCGTCGCAGCCCTTG
>DASZJM010000145.1:0-18107 GCA_035948165.1 Candidatus Methylomirabilota bacterium | reverse complement strand
TGAGCCAGAGGGCCACGCTGACGAGAAGGGCCGGAATGACGCGCACTGCCCCTATCTTACTCGGGGGCAGAATTTGCCGAGCAGAGAAAATCCCTAGCGCACCGCGCGCTTGAGCTCCTTCGAGGGCTTGAAGCGCGGGGTGCGTCCGCCCGCCACGTGCATCGGCTGTCCCGTGCGGGGGTTCTTGCCCTTGCGCGGCTTGCGGCGGCTCACCGAGAAGGTGCCGAAGCCCACCAGGGTGACCGGCTGGCCGCGCTTGAGCGAGCCGCGCACCGAGGCGAGGAACGCGCGCAGGGCGCGATCCGCGCCCGCCTTGGTCCAGCCGCTGGCGGAGGCCATCGTGGCCACGAGGTCGAGTCGGCTCATGTCTCTCCGAACGGTCGCGGATGCTAGCAAACGGGACGTTGGAGCGTCAAGGTCGAGGTGATATCGTGACCCCGGTGAAAAAAGCGCTCGTCTTCACGATGGAAGGCAACGCGGACGGCGAGGCCGCGCTCGCGTTCTTCCAGGCGCGCGGCGTGGCGGTCGACGTGCGTGACGTCGGTCGCGATCCGCAGGCGAGCCTCGACCTCTTCGCCCGCGCGGGGCGCCTGGGCGTGCCCACCGTGGTGATCGGCGACCGCATGTTCGACGGCTTCGGCGCGCATCGCGAGGAGATCGAGACCCTGCTCCGCGACTAGCGAACCGGACAAGCCGAGTGAGTCGGCCGCGCGGCAACGCGCTGCGTTGACGGAGACCGGCGGCTGGGGTATAAACACGCGTTGGGCCGGCGGCCGACCGCGCCGCCGTGACCCACCCTTCGAAACTGGCTCAACGAGGAGATTCGGACTATGGAAGCCATCTGGCACTTGCCCCGACGCGTGCTGGTCCCGCTCGCGTGGGTGCTGCTCGTCGTGAGCGTGTGCGCGCTGGGGCTGGCCCCCGCCGCGCTCGCTCAGACCTCTACCGCCCCCGCGGTCGCCGCGCCGGCGCCGCACCAGGGTGGCGGAGGCGAGGCGTCGCTCAAGCTCCCCGACCTGTCCCAGGCGACGTTCGTGGGCATGACCGGGCGCACCATGCTCCAGTGGGGCCTGCTGGTCTGCCTCCTGGGTCTGGCCTTCGGTCTGGTGATCTACTCGCAGCTCAAGAATTTGCCGGTGCACCAGTCGATGCGGGACATCTCGGAGCTGATCTACGAGACCTGCAAGACCTACTTGATCACCCAGGGCAAGTTCCTGGCGATCCTGGAGGTCTTCATCGCGGTCATCATCGTCTTCTACTTCGGCTTCCTGCAGCACTTCGACGCGGTGAAGGTCTTCATCATCCTGCTCTTCAGCGTGATCGGCATCCTCGGCTCCTACGGGGTCGCGTGGTTCGGGATCCGGATCAACACCTTCGCGAACTCCCGCACCGCCTTCGCGAGCCTCGCGGGCAAGCCCTTCCCGGTCTACGCGATCCCGATCAAGGCGGGCATGAGCATCGGCATGCTGCTGGTCAGCGTCGAGCTGTTCATCATGCTGTGCATCCTGCTCTACATCCCGCGTGACTACGCGGGGCCCTGTTTCATCGGGTTCGCCATCGGCGAGTCGCTCGGAGCGGCCGCCCTCCGCATCGCGGGCGGCATCTTCACCAAGATCGCCGACATCGGCTCCGACCTGATGAAGATCGTGTTCAACATCAAGGAGGACGACGCGCGCAACCCCGGCGTCATCGCGGACTGCACCGGTGACAACGCGGGCGACTCGGTCGGGCCCACCGCGGACGGCTTCGAGACGTACGGGGTCACCGGGGTGGCGCTCATCACCTTCATCCTGCTCGCGGTGCCCAAGGAGCTGGTGCAGGTGCAGCTCCTGGTGTGGATCTTCGTGATGCGCGTCATCATGATCGTGGCCAGCGGCGCCTCCTACCTCGTCAACGAGGCCTTCGCCCGGGCCCGCTACGCCACCGCGGCCAAGATGAGCTTCGAGGCCCCCCTGACCAGCCTGGTGTGGGTCACCTCGATCGTGTCGGTGGTCCTGACCTACGCCGCCTCCTGGGTCATGATCCCGGAGCTCGGCGACGGCAGCCTCTGGTGGAAGCTCTCCACCGTCATTACCTGCGGCACCCTGGCCGGCGCCATCATCCCCGAGTTCGTCAAGGTGTTCACCTCCACCAGCTCGGCGCACGTGCGCGAGGTCGTCACCTCCGCCCGAGAGGGCGGGGCGTCGCTCGGCATCCTCTCCGGCCTGGTGGCGGGCAACTTCAGCGCGTACTGGCTCGGCCTCACGATGGTGCTCCTGATGGGCATCGGCTACGGAGTGAGCACGCTGGGCCTCGGCAGCCTGATGGCCGCGCCCGCGGTGTTCGCCTTCGGGCTCGTGGCCTTCGGCTTCCTCGGCATGGGGCCGGTCACCATCGCGGTGGACTCCTACGGGCCGGTGACCGACAACGCCCAGTCGGTGTTCGAGCTGTCGGTGATCGAGACGATCCCCGGCATCAAGGGGCAGCTCAAGAAGGACTTCGGGTTCGACGTCAACTTCGAGGCGGCCAAGCACTTGCTCGAGGAGAACGACGGCGCCGGGAACACCTTCAAGGCCACCGCCAAGCCGGTGCTGATCGGGACCGCGGTGGTGGGCGCCACCACCATGATCTTCTCGATCATCGTGCTGCTCACCGCCGGCCTCACCCAGAACCTCGACAAGCTCTCCCTGCTGCACGCCCCCTTCCTCCTGGGGCTCATCAGCGGCGGCTCGGTCATCTACTGGTTCACCGGCGCCTCCACCCAGGCGGTCACCACCGGCGCCTACCGCGCGGTGGAGTTCATCAAGGCCAACATCCGGCTCGAGGGCGCCACCAAGGCCTCGATCGCGGACAGCAAGCGGGTGGTGGAGATCTGCACCCAGTACGCCCAGAAGGGCATGTTCAACATCTTCCTGGCCGTGTTCTTCGTCACCCTGGCGTTCGCCTTCGCGGAGCCCTACTTCTTCGTGGGCTACCTGATCTCGATCGCCCTGTTCGGCCTCTACCAGGCCATCTTCATGGCCAACGCGGGCGGGGCCTGGGACAACGCCAAGAAGGTGGTCGAGGTGGACCTGAAGGAGAAGGGCACCCCGCTCCACGCCGCCACCGTCGTCGGCGACACGGTGGGCGACCCGTTCAAGGACACCTCCTCGGTGGCCATGAACCCGATCATCAAGTTCACCACCCTGTTCGGTCTCCTCGCGGTGGAGCTGGCCGTCTCCCTCACCGCCGAGCGCGGGAGCGGGTTCACCACCGCGCTGGCCGCGGTGTTCTTCCTGATCTCGGTCATCTTCGTGTGGCGGTCGTTCTACGCGATGCGCATCAAGGTCGAGGGCGCGGGCGCGGTGGCGCCCGCCATGGCGAAGCACTGAGAGGAGGGCCGGCCATGGATCGCTCGAGCCTGATCGGTTCCCTGGTTGCGCTCCTGATCGGCCTGATCGTCGGCGCGGCCGCCCTCTCCTGGTGGGAGGGCGGTCGTCAGAGCGCCGAGATCGAGAGCCTCAAGGTTCGCCTGGCCGACGAGCGCGGGGTGGTGCAGGCCAAGGTCAAGCAGCTGACCGACGAGCTCGCCGCCGAGAAGCAGCGGCGCGAGGCCCTCGAGCAGGTGCAGCAGCAGAGCGGCAAGCGGCGGTAGCCGGGGAGCGGCCCCCCGGCGTAGCTGGAGGCGTCGTTGGATCGACGGACGTTCGTTGGGATGCTGGCGGGCGGCCTCCTCACCGGGCCACGCGGGGTTGAGGCGCAGCCGGCGGACAAGATCCCCCTCGTCGGCATCCTGGACAATGGCGTGCCGCGCCTGTTCACCGCGTTCCGCGACGGCCTGCGCGAGCTGGGGTATGTCGAGGGCCAGAACATCCAGCTCGTCGTGAAGAGCGCTCAGGGGCGGCCCGACCTGCTTCAGGGACTCGCCGCCGAGCTGGTGGCGCTCAAGCCCGAAGTCATCGTGACGACCGGGGTTGCGGTTCGAGCGGTCCGGCGGGCCAGTCCGACGGTCCCGATCGTCGTCGCGGCGACCCGGGACGCGGTCACCGCGGGCTTCACCAACAGCCTCGCCAAGCCCGCCGACAACATCACGGGCCAGTCGTTCCTCAACACGGAGCTGAGCGCCAAGCGGCTCGCCTTGCTGAAGGACACGCTGCCCCGCGCCCGCCGGATCGCCATGCTCGTGTATCTCGACTCCGGTCCCGACCGCGACGTGAGGGAGACGCGGACCGCCGCGCAGCTCCTCGGATTGCACGTGCAACGAGTCGACGTGCGGCTGGACGATCTCGCACGCTCATTCAGCGACGCGAAGAAAGAGCGAGCCGACGCGGTCGACGTTCTGGCGTCCGCGTGGCTCAACGCGCACCGCGAGCGGCTCGTGGAGCTGGCCGCCCAGAACGGGCTGCCCGCGATCTACGAGAGCCGGGACTATGTGGACGCGGGCGGCCTCATGTCGTACGGGCAGAATATCACCCTGCTCTTCCGGCGGGCGGCCACCTACGTGCACAAGATCCTGAAGGGGGCCACCCCCGCCGATCTGCCATGGGAGCAGCCATCGCAGTTCGAGCTCGTCCTCAACCTCAAGACTGCCAAGGCCCTCGGCCTCACGTTCCCGCCCTCGCTCCTGCTGCGGGCGGATCAGGTGATCGAGTGACGGAGGACTGGCGGCCCGCCGGGAGCTAGCGCCCCAGCACTCGGCGAGCCTTCGCTGGGTTACCTCCGACCGTCAGCACGACCACGGCGGAGCCGCGACCCGCGGTGGTGGCGTGGATCGAGCGGATGTTGATCCGCTCCCTTGCCAGCCGGGCCGCGATCCGAGCGAGGGCCCCCGGCTTGTTCCGGAGCCGCAGCGCGAACACCGGCTCCTCTCTGACCCCGTACTTCGCCTTACGGAGCGCGCGCTTGGCCCGGGTAGGGTTGCTAACGAGAAGCCGAATCTTCCCGCGGCCGGACACCTCGTCGGCGCGGAGCGCGACGATGTTGACGCCGGCATCGGCCAGGGTACGGGCAAGTGCGGCGAGGGTGCCGGGTCGCGACACGAGGCTGAGCGTGAGCTGAGTCGTTTTTGGCATCGCAGTCCCTCCGCCTAGATGACCTTAGATGACTGGTGATGGACCCTGGATACTTGCCGGCGGGCAGCCCGTCAAGTCCATTTCGCAGCCGGGCGGGTAAGAGACCTCGAGGTCACTTCGGGAATCCTGGTTGATTCGCCTTGGTGTTACACTCCGGCCCGATGAAGATCGGGTTCCACCTCACGCCATTTTGGAGTCCCACCGACCGCGGGGCCACCCGCATCATCGACGAGGCCGTGCAGGTGGTCGCCGCCGCCTCCCGCATGGGCTTCGCGTGGGTTTCCATCGGCCAGCACTTCGTCTCGCACCCGACGGTATGGCCCCAGCCGTTCCCGATGCTTGCCCGGCTCGCGCCCGAGACCGGCCGGATGCGCCTGAAGACCTCAGTTCTGCTGCTGCCGATGCTCAACGCGGTGGAAGTTGCCGAGAACGTGGCCACACTCGACCATCTCTGCCACGGCCGTCTCGACGTGGGGGTGGCCATCGGCTACCGCGAGCAGGAGCTCGAGCTGGTCGGGCTCCGCCGGAAGGACCGTGTGCCCAAGCTCGAGGAGTCGCTCGCGCTCGTGAAGCGCCTCTGGGCCGGCGAGGAGGTCACCTTCGAGGGGACTTACACCGCGGTCACCAGGGGGCGCATGGGCTTCACGCCCTACCAGACTCCACACCCGCCGCTCGAGATGGGGGCCCAGAGCGAGGGCGCCACCCGCCGCGCCGCGCGCCTGACCGACGGGGTCTTCTTCGGGCCGCAGGTAGCTTGGCGCGACATCGCGGGGCTGGGGCACGTCTTCCGCGAGGAGCGCGGCAAGCTCGGCGCCGCCACGCCGGGCCACGTCGGGGCCTCCCGCAGCCTCATCGTAGGGGCTAGCAAGGAGGCCGCCCGCACTGCCGCGCGCGAGTACCTCGAGCGGACCTTCAACATGTACCGCACCTGGGAGATGCAGGAATCGAGCATGGTGGAGTTGCAGCTGAGCCTCGAGACCGCGCTCGACAACTGGACGGTCAACGGCACGCCGGACGACTGCATCGCGACCATCGCCGGCGCCCGCGAGATGGGCCTGGAGCGGATCGGCTTCACCATCTACAGCCTGCCGCGGGATGTCCAGGCCCGGATCGACTACATGCAGATGATCGCGGAGCGCATCCTGAAGCCGGCCGGAGCCCTCGAGTGATCGCCCACGCTCGTCCGTCTCCGGCGTGCTCGAAGCCCACCCGTGCACCTCGCGCATGAGGTCCTGATCGAGGCCGCGCCGGAGACGCTCTGGCGGCTGCTCTGGGACGTGCCACGCATGGCGGCCTGCATACCCGGCTGCGGCGAGGCCGAGGAAGTGACGCGGCACCAGACATACCGCGCGCGCATGACCCAGAAGATCGGCCCGATCAGTCTCTCCGTGCCCCTCGTCGTGGAGATCGTAGCTGCCGAGCCGCCGGGCCGTCTTATTTTCAGCGCAAGCGGCCGGGATCCGGTCGTGGGCGCCGACATCGCGATGCGCGTGACCCTCGACTGTACGCCCGACGGTGCAGGCACGCGCTTGCATATCGGGGCCGAGGGGCAGGTGCTGGGCAAGCTCGGCGCACTCGGGCACGCGGTCATCCAGCGCAAGGCCGAGGAGACGGTGGACGAGTTTGGCCGTCGCCTGGCCCGGGCGGCGTGGAGCTAGCCCGTGCTCCGACCCTTTGCCCTGTACCGGCCGACCACGCTACCCGAGCTGGCCGAGCTGCTGCGCAAGTACGGCGACGAGGCGGCGCTCTATGCCGGCGGCACCGAGCTGCTCCTGCTCATGAAGGAGGGCCTGGTCCGTCCGGGTGTGCTCGTCGATCTCAAGCGCGTTGCGGGTCTGGGCGAGCTAGCGGCCAGCGAGGGCACGGTCAGCATCGGCGCCACCGTGCAACATCTCATGGTGGAGCGCTCGGTCGCGGTGCGCGCTCACTGCCCGCTGGTGGCCGGCGTGGCACGTCACGTCGCCAATGCGCGTGTCCGAGCGGCAGGAACCGTCGGCGGGAACCTGGCTTTCGCCGATCCGCATAGCGATCTCGCCACGCTCTTCCTCGTCTTCGATGCCCGGGTCAGTCTCTGGAGCGGCGAAGGCGAGCGCGAGGTGCCGCTCGACGAGTTCGTCCGGGGTCCTTACGAGACGGTCCGACGGGACGACGAGGTCCTGACCGCGGTGCGGATACGACCCGCGCCGGGCGAGGGGGCCGGTGCGTACCTCAAGTTCGGCGTGTACGAGCGCCCGACCCTCGGCGTGGCTGTCGTCCTCGTCCTCGACGCGGAGCGCCGGCGCGTGAGTGAGGCCCGGCTGGCGCTCGGGTGCGTCGGCCCGCGGCCCCAGCGGCTGGGCCACCTCGAGCGGCGGCTGCGCGGGACGCCCGTGGACGAGCTCGCGGCGGGGCGGACGGATCTGACCGGGAGTGGGATGGACGTGATCAGCGCGGCCACCGATCTCCACGGCTCGGCCGACTACAAGCTCGAGATGGCACAGGTCTTCATCCGCCGCGCTCTTCGCGTCGCCGCCGCCCGCGCCACGCGCCAGGTCATCGATGCCCGCTATCCCCACACCGTCGTTGTCTAGCATCACACTCGCCGTCAACGGTCATCGCGTTGCGCTGGAGGTGCCGACGCACGCGCTGCTGCTCGACGTGCTGCGCGACCGGCTTGATCTGAAAGGCGCCAAGCGATCCTGCGACATGCAGGTGTGCGGGGCCTGCACCGTGCTGGTCGAAGGCACGCCGGTGAGCGCCTGCAGCTATCTCGCCGTTGAGGCCGACGGCCGCGAGGTCCTCACCGTGGAAGGGCTAGGGACGCCCGACGCGCTGCACCCGTTGCAGCAGGCCTTCGTCGACCACGGCGCCGTGCAATGCGGCTTCTGCACCTCGGGCATGCTGCTGTCGGCCAAGGCGCTCCTGGACGAGCAGCCAAGGCCGACAGAGGCGGACGTGCTGCATCACCTCCGCGGCAACCTCTGCCGGTGCACCGGCTACCGGAAGATCGTGGACGCCATCCTCGCTTGCGCGGCGGGATCGGCGACGGCGGCGTGACGCGCACTCAGCCCTTCCGGGTCGTAGGACACTCGGTCCGTCGCCTGGACGCGATCGACAAGGTGACCGGCCGAGCCCGGTATGTCACCGACCTGGCCCAGCCCGGCATGTTGTACGCGGCGCTGCTGCGCTCGCCTCACGCGCACGCGCGGATCCGCTCGATCGACGTGGCCGCCGCGCGCGCGGTGCCCGGCGTGCACGCGGTCGTCACGAGTGCGGACCTCACCTGGTGCGATCCGTACTTCGGCCCGGCTTTTCGCGACCGCCCCATCCTGAGCATCGGCGTGGCGCGCTACGAGGGCGAGCCGGTCGCCGCCGTCGTCGCCGAGGACGAGGGCGCGGGCGCCGAGGCGCTCGACCGGATCGTGGTGGACTACGAGCCGCTACCCGCCGTGACGACGCTGGAGGAGGCCCTGGCGCCCGGTGCGACGCTTGTGCACACCGATGAGCCGCTGGCCGGCCACTTCGCCGACCTGTCCACCCTGAAGCCCATACGGGGCACCAATATCTGCCACCAGTTCCACCTTACACGGGGGCGCGGCGTCGCCGCGTTCGCCGACGCCGACCTCACGCTAGAGGACCGCTACTACTTCCCGCGGGTGCAGCACTACTCCATGGAGCCGCACGCCGCGATGGCCGCGTGGGACGAGGAGGACGGGCTCACGGTGTGGGCGTCCACGCAGAACCCGTACTCCGTGCGCGTCGAGCTGGCAAAGATGTTCCGGGTCCCGCTGAGTCGCATCCGCATCATCGTGCCGCTGCTCGGGGGCGGCTTCGGCGGCAAGACCTACGCGAAGCTCGAGCCGATCGCGAGCGCGCTGGCACGCCTCGTGCGCCGACCGGTGCGGCTCGCCATCTCCGCGCAGGATGCCTTTCGCACCGTGCGCCGCTGCGACGCCCGCGTGCGGGTGCGCCTGGGTCTCCGCCGGGACGGCCGGCTCCTGGCCGCCGAGTGCATCGCCGACTTCGACGTGGGCGCCTACGCCGACATCGGCCCGCGAATCATCCAGAAGGGCACCTACACCGCCACCGGCCCGTACCGGATCCCGAACGTGGTACTGCACAGCCAGGCCGTGTACACGAACACCACCCCCGGGGGCGCCTTCCGCGGCTTCGGCGTGCCCCAGCTCGCCTGGGCGGTCGAATCCCTTCTCGATGACGCGGCCCGTCGGCTCGATCGCGACCCGGTGGATCTGCGCCGCCAGAACCTGCTGGCGCACGGTGAGGAGTTCGAGCCGGGCGACACGCCGGTCGATGGCAAGTTCGAGGAGAGCCTGAACCGCGCCGCTGAGGCCATCCACTGGACGCAGGCGACCGCCCCCGATCGGGGCCGGGGTGTGGCCATGATGATGAAGGCCAGCATCGGCCCCACCGTGTCGGAGGCGATGGTGCGGCTGCACGCCGACGGCAGTGCGACGGTGCTGGCCAGCACCGTCGAGATGGGACAGGGCGCGCGCACGGTGCTGGCGCAGATCGCGGCTGAGGTCCTGGCGATTTCCATCGAACGGGTGAGCGTCGCCACGCCCGACACGTCCATCACGCCCTACGACCAGACGACCAGCTCGAGTCGCTCCACCACCCTGATGGGTCGCGCCGTACAGGAGGCCGCCGAGGACATCCGCGAGCAGCTGCTGCGCATCGCCGCCAAGGCGATCGACGCGCCGCCGGCCGAGCTCGGGCTCGACGATGGGCACGTCGTGGCCCGCGGCACCCGACTCGCCTACCCGGCCCTGCTCGCGGAGCGTTTCGGCATGAGCGGGGGCGAGCTGATCGGGCGGGGCATCGTGGCGCCCGGGCGCAGCCGCGCGCCCCTCGGCGGGAGCACACCGTTCTGGGAGATGGCGGTGGGGGCGGTGGAAGTGCACCTCGACGAGGAGACCGGTGCGGTGGTCGTGGACGAGTACGTCTCGGTGGCCGATGTCGGTCGGCGCATCAACCCGCAGCAGTGCGAGGGACAGGACGAGGGCGCGGTGATGCAGGGACTCGGCCACACGCTGCTGGAGCAGATGGTCTACGACGGCGGCCAGCTGCTCAACGCCAATCTCGTCGACTATCGCGTGCCTCGTGCGGAGGATCTCCCGGGCCGGATCCGCTGCCTCTTCGTCGAGAATGGCGACGGCGCCGGACCCTTCGGGGCGAAGGGGGCCGGCGAGGGGAGCCTCATCCCGGTGAGCCCGGCGATCGGCAATGCGCTCGCCCGGCTCACCGGGGTACGTTTCCGTGAGCTGCCGCTCACACCGGAGCGGGTGTGGCGCGCGCTCCGCGCCCGCTCCAAGCCCTGACCGCGTCGGCACGACGCTTGGCCAATGAGGGTCACGGACAAACTCCCGCTCCGACCGGCGGCCTCCCTTCGTCCATGTCTCTCGCGAGGCCCTCGGTCGCGACGTCGTCGCGCGCTCGAAACGGTCGTCAGAACGAGGGCGGGGTGATCACCCACAGGACGATCGCCCGAGACCTCCGATTGGGATTCCGGAAGCCATGTCGCCGCGTGGACTTGAGGTAGAAGGCGTCGCCTTTTCGGATCCGATGGACCTTGTCCTCGACGCTGAGCTCCAGCGTTCCGGACAGCACGAAGCCGAACTCCTCACCCGCGTGGTCGTACTGGCCATCCGATCCCTTCCCGGGCGGAATGACGACGTAGAGTGGCTCGAGCAGCTTGCCCCCCTGCCGATGCACCAGCAGCTCCTTGACCGCGCCGCTCCGGGCCGATATCAGCAGGCGCCGCTCCTCGCGGCGCAGGACGATACTGTCCCCGCGGTCGTCGTCTTCCGCGAGCAGTCCGACGAGCGACAGTCCGTACGCCGCCGCGATCCGCTTGGCGGACGCGATCGAGGGGGTCGTTCGCCCGGTCTCGACCTGCGAGAGGTAGGCGGCGGTCAGGCCGCTCTTCTCCGCCACCTGGCGCAGCGTGATGTTGGCCGCCCGGCGGTGGGCCCGGAGCCGCGTGCCGATGTCGCTCACGGTGTCCGGCGCGGCGCCGTCGTGACGACGGCGCACGCGAGAATGCACGAAAGGCAGAATCGGAGGCTCCGCATCCAAATCGCTCCTTTGCCGACGGCGGGGACTGCTTACGATGCCATCCGCGCGGAGAGCGTGTCAAGGGGCGGGCCTCCTTGACACTGGGGGTGGCGCGCCCCTAGAATTCGCCTGACTTACGAAAGTTAAGCCAAGGTAAAAATCGCCGCTCGACGATGGCGTTCACCTCCCCGGCATCACCCACGTCCGCCGCCGGTCGCGGAGACGACGACCGGAGTGAGGAGTCTCACATGAGCAACCGTCGTCCCGCGCCACCCTCGCCATTGTCGATGACACGCCGAGCCTTCGTCCGCGGGGCGGCCATGACCGCCGTCGCGGGCAGTGTCGTCTCGCCCCTCGCGACCCGCGCGGCGCGCGGCGCCGATCCCAAGCGCGGCGGGACGTTCAAGGCCCTCCAGATCGAGCCGGCGGTCGGGTTCAACCCGGTGCTCGAGGGCAACAATTTTCCGGAAGTCATGCGCATGGTCTACAACGGCCTCACCGACTACGGTCCGAGCGGCGAGTTCGTGCCCGGGGTGGCTCGCAGCTGGACGGTGTCGCCGGAGGCCGACACGTTCACCTTCCAGCTCCAGCCCGGAGTCATGTTCCACGACGGGAAGGAGCTGACCTCGGACGACGTCAAGTTCACCTTCGAGTCCATCATCGATCCCAAGATGGGCTCGCCCCTCGTGGGCTACGTGCCGAACCTCAAGACCGTCGAGACGCCGAACAAGTACACCGCGGTCCTCAAGTTCGACGGACCGAACGTCCTCTTGATGCAGGGCATCTCCCAGCTCGGGATCTTGCCGAAGCACCTATGGGCCGGCACCGATCCCCAGAAGAACCCGCACCTGACGAAGCCCGTCGGCACCGGACCGTTCGTGCTCAAGGAATGGCAGCGGTCGGATTTCCTCTCGTTCGACGCCAACCCGAAGTATTTCCGCAAGGGCCGCCCGTACGTCGACCGGGTGATCTTCAAGGTCGTGGCCGACGCCGCCACCGGTATCGAGTCCTTCAAGAACGGTGAGCTGGACGCGGTGTTCTCGCAAGGCATCGCGGGCGGGCTGCCCTACGCGCAGGTCCGACAGCTCGTCCAGGCCAAGCCCGCCAACATCGTGACCAGCGAGTTCCCGCAGAACTTCAACCAGAACCTCTTCATGAACTGCGCGCAGCCGCCGTTCGACAACGCCAAGGTGCGGCAGGCGATCGGATACGCGATCAACAAGGAGCTGATCATCCGCGCGCTCCTGCAGGGCTTCGGCCGCGTGCAGGACTCGATCGTCGGCGATCTCCCCGCGCTCCGGTGGGCGCACGACGCCTCGATCAAGTCCGAGTACAACGTGGCCAAGGCCAACCAGCTGCTCGACGAGGCCGGATTCCCGAAGAAGGGCGCGAACCGCTTCGCGGTCACCATCCTCGCCACCGAGGGGTTCCGCGTGAAGCTTTCGGAAGCCTTGAAGGCGATGCTCGCGCAGGTCGGCATCGACGCGAGCATCAAGGCCTACACCTGGAGCACCTACATCGCCCGCATCCGCCAGGAGCGAGACACCGCCGGGTGTCTCTGGAGCATCTTCATCTCGCGGCAGGTCGACCCTTCGATCATTCTCGATTACCTGAGCGCCCGCAACCTCAAGCCCGGCGGCGCCAACTACGCGCAGTGGAACAACGCCCAGGCCACCGAGCTGATCGAGTCGGCCCGTACCACCGCCAACCAGGAGAGACGCAAGGCCATGTACCAGCAGGTCCAGCGCATCGTCTCCGATCAGGCGCCGATGATCCCGCTCTACAACGCGGTGGGAGTGGATCTCTGGTCCCGCACGGTGGAGGGATTGCGCAGCGCCGAGTCGCTGACCGGCACCATTCAGTCGGTTGAGACTGTCTGGTTGAATCGCTGATCGCGCCGGGTAGCGATTCGCTTGGAATCCACGCCGGTGTCCGGAGGTGACCCGTGAAATTCAGCATCGCCCTCCACATGGAGCGACAGTCTCCGGACCAATCGATGGTGGAGGCCTCGGAGCATCTGCTCGAGCTCCTGACCCTGGCCGAGAATGCCGGCTTCGAGATCGCCTGGGCGGTCGAGCACCATGGCCACGAGTACTACATCGGTCCCAACCCCCTCATGCAGCTGGTCCACTGGGCCGGCCATACCCGGCGCATCCGGCTGGGAACCGCGGTCGTGGTGGTGCCCTACTGGCACCCGATCCGGCTGGCCGGTGAGGCCGGCATGGCCGACTTGCTCACCGGGGGCCGGCTCGAGCTCGGGCTGGCCCGCGGGGCCTTCCAGTTCGAGTTCGACCGCATGCTCGGGGGTCTGCCGCAGGAACGCGGTGGTGAGCACCTGCGTGAGACCCTGGATGCGGTGCTCGGGCTGTGGGCCGGCGACTACGAGCATCACGGCCAGCACTGGAGCTTCCCGCCGGCCACCGCCACGCCCAAGCCCATCCAGCGTCCCCGTCCACCGATCTGGGTTGCGGCCCGAGACCCGGACACCTTTGACTGGGCGGTAGGGCACGGGCTGAATCTGATGACCACGGCCCATCGGCTGCCGTTCGGCGAGGTCGAGAACCTGCTGGGAAAGATGAAGACCGCGATGGCCCACCATCCGGGCAAGCCCCGTCCGCGCTTCTCGACCTCGCGGATGACGTGCGTGTACGAGGATCCAGCGGACTGGCGGGTCCCGGTCGACGCCATGCGGGAAGGGGTCCGGATCTTCATGGGGCTGTTCCAGAACAAGAGCCCGGTGATCAACGGATTTCCACAGCCCATCGACCTGGCGGCCAGCGATGCGCGCGGTGACTATCGACCCGAGGCCATGCGCGCCAACATGATGTTCGGCACTCCGGACGAGGTCGTGGCCAAGCTGCGCCAGTACGAGGCCCTCGGGGTGGACATCTTCAACTACAACGCGAGCTTCGGCCTCCCTCACGAGGTCGCGGTGCGGTCTCTCAAGCTCTTTGCCACCGAGGTGATGCCCAAATTCGGAGGAGCGTCGTGGCCAAGCAAGTCCTGATCCGCTGTGGACGACTCATCGACGGGACGGGCGGGCCGGTCCAGCAGAACGTGACCCTACATCTGGCCAACGATCTGGTCGAGCGCGTCGAGCCCGGGATCGTCAGCCCGCCGCCGCCCGAGGCCACGGTCATCGATGCGCGGGACCGGACGGTGCTCCCCGGCCTCATGGACCTGCACGTCCACCTCGTCAACGGTGTGACCGACCCGCGGGAGCCGCACATCCTGTTCGGCATGCTCCAGAGCACGACCCAGATGCTCACGCTCTGGGCGACCCGCAACGTCCGGCTGCTCCTGGAGGCCGGGTTCACGACGATTCGCGATGTCTCGAGCTTCATGAACCCCGGCAACCCCGAGGTGCTGGCGCTGCGCGACGCCATCCAGCTCGGATTGGTGCCGGGCCCGCGCATCGTGGCCGGGGGCTGGGTCAGCCAGACGGCCGGACACCGGGACGTATTTCTGCCCCGGAACTGGGTTCGAGACCCCGCGTACCTGGCCGACAGCCCCTGGGAGGTACGCAAGGTGATCCGACGGATGGTCCGTGACGGCGTGGACCTGATCAAGACCTCCACGTCCGGGGGAGCGGGAGGTCACGGCGAGGAGATCTGGTGGCGCAACTGGACCGACGAGGAGCTGGCCGTCCTGGTCGACGAATCGCACGCCTACGGCAAGCGGGTGGCCAGTCACGCCCATTCCGCCGAGAGCGTCAAGCGGGCGGTCCGGGCGGGAGTGGACACCATCGAGCACGGGATCTACATGGACGACGAGGCCATCGACCTCCTGGCCAAGCAGGGCGGGACGCTGGTCCCCACCCTGGCCGCAAGGTCCGAGCGGGCGATCAGCCACCGTCGCAAGTCGGGCTCACCCCCCCACGTCATGAGGAAGTTCGAGGCCGCCCAGGCCGCGGGCACCACCAGCTTCAAGAAGGCCCACGAGGCCGGCGTGGTGATCGCCATGGGCACCGACACCGGCCGCGGCCTGCGCGAGTACTTCGGCAAGAACGCCTACGAGCTGACCCTGATGGTCGAGGCCGGGCTCACGCCCATGGAGAGCCTCATGGCCGCGACCAGGAATGCCGCGCTGGCGCTCGGGCGCGGAGACGACCTGGGCACGCTCGAGCCGGGCAAGCAGGCCGACCTGCTCGTGGTGGACGGTAACCCGCTGGACGACATCACCGTGCTCGAGGATCAGGGGCGCATCAAGCTGGTCATGTGCGGGGGGCGGGTGGCGGTCGAGCGGAGCTGAGGGAGAGGCGAATGCTGATCGTGATCAACGAGTTTCACGTCCGGCCCGGCGGCGAGCGAGAGTTCGAGACGCTGTTCGGCCAGGTCGTGGCCTTGATTCTCCGGGAGCCCGGCTGCCAGAGCTGCCGCCTGCACCGCGAGCGCGGAGCCGAGCGAACCTATGTCAGCTATCTGGAGTGGGAATCCGAGGCGGCGTTGACGGCGCCCCACGACCCCGCCATCGGAGCCCTCATCGCGCGCTACCCGCTGGAAGAGTCTCCTCGGCGGCGGCGCTTCGACGTCGTCGCGCTGCCGGGGCCTTCGTAGGGCGAAGAGCGACGACGGCAGATGTCGCTCTGGGCCTACGTGGGGTGGCGTCTCGTGCAGAGCGCGGTGCTGGTCCTGGTGGTGGTCAGCCTCTGCTTCGCCATCATCCAGATGGCCCCCGGAGATCCGGTGCTGTATCTCTACGGGGCCCAGTCCGTGAGCGCGGAGACGCTCGACCAGATCCGGCGGCAGTGGGGACTGGACCGGCCGGCGTGGGAGCAGTATCTCGCGTACGTGCGGAACGTGGCCCGCGGCGATCTCGGCTACTCCATGCTGAATCGCGAGCCGGTCAGCGCCATGCTCAGGCGGATCGCGCCCAATACTCTTCTGCTCATGGTGCCGAGCATCCTCCTGGCCTCACTGGTCGGCGTGCTGCTCGGCGTCTCCACCGCCCGCCGCGTGAATTCGGTGTGGGACTACGCCATCGGCTCGCTCTCGATGATCGGGTACTCCACGCCCCCCTTCTGGCTGGGCATCCTGCTGATCATCGTCTTCGCCAGCACCCTCCGCTGGCTGCCCACCCAGGGCATGGCGACGCTCGGAACCTCGGCCCGGGGCCTCGCCCACGCGCTCGACGTGGGCCTACACATGCTGCTGCCGATCTGCGTGCTCACCTGGTGGTACCTGGCCGCGTTCGCCCGGCTCACGCGAGCCTCGATGGTGGAGGAGTCACGCAAGCCGTATCTCACGACGGCGCGCATGAAGGGCCTCTCGGAAGGGCGGGTCTTCTACCATCACGCGCTGCGCAACGCGTCGCGCCCCGTCCTCACCATGCTGGGTCTGTATCTCGGCACCATGTTCGCGGGGGCGGTGATGACCGAAGTGGTCTTCGCGTGGCCCGGCATGGGCCGACTCACCTTCAACGCGATCCTGCAGCACGACTATCCCGTCGTCATCGCGGTCTTCATCGTGATCGGCACCTCGGTCGTCCTCACCAATCTCCTCATCGACCTGGCCTACGGCGTGCTCGATCCGAGGATCCGATATGGCTGACCTCGCCGCGGTCCGGGGCAGCGCCCGGTTCTGGCGGGTCTTCCGGCGCCAGCGCCAGGCGGTGGTGGCGCTGGTGACGCTGGCCGCGATCACCGCGGTGGTGCCGGTCACGGCCAGGTTCTTCGCGACCGACCCGCACGGGCTGTCCGCCGATGCCCTGGCGCCGCCGTCGACCCGCCATCCCCTCGGTACCGACTACCTCGGCCGCGACGTCCTCGTGCGCCTGCTGCACGGGGTCAGCACGTCGCTCTCGGTGGGGACCGCGGTGGCCGCGACCGCGACCACGATCGGGATCGTCTTCGGGCTGCTCGCGGGATTCTACGGAGGATGGGTCGAGCACACGATCATGCGGCTCGCGGACGGTCTGCTGATCATCCCGACGTTCTTCCTGGTGCTCCTGGTGGCGTTCATCTTCGGCGGCGGGCTCGGGAGCGTCGTGTTGCTCCTCGGGGTCACCGCCTGGCCCCAGATCTCCCGGATCGTGCGCGCCGAGGTGCTCTCACTGCGCGAGGAAGCCTTCGTGGCGAGCGCACGCGCCCTCGGCGCGCCCGACCGGCGCATCATCTTCCGCGAGCTGTTGCCGAACACACTACCGCCCGTCATCGCCATGGTGGCGCTGCTCGGCTCCTACGGCATCCTGACCGAGGCCTCGCTGAGCTTTCTCGGGGTGGGCGATCCGAACGTGGTCAGCCTCGGCCAGATGCTGACGAACGGCCTGGAGAGCGCGACCACCGCGTGGTGGGTGCCGACATTCCCCGGCGCGGCCATCTTCACCCTCGTCGTGCTCCTGAACGCGCTGGGCGATGGGCTCAACATCGCGCTGAACCCGCGCCTGGGGTTGAAGGGCGTCATGGTATGAAAGGGGACTCGTGAAGTTCTCGATCGCGGTCAACATGACGCGCCGCCGCCCGGACGTGCCGATGGAGCGGGTGGCCTCGGAGGCGCTCGAGATGGTCGTCGCGGCGGAGGCGCTCGGCTTCGACGTCGCGTGGGCCGCCGAGCATCACTCGATCGAGTACACGATCGCCCCGAACCCGCTGGTGCTCATCACGCACTGGGCCGCGCACGCGCGACGGATACGTCTCGGCACCGCGGTGATCACCGCGCCGTACTGGAATCCGCTGCGCGCGGCGGGGGAGATCGCGCTCACCGACATCCTCACCAATGGCCGCCTCGAGGTCGGGTTCGGGCGCGGGGCCTACCAGTACGAGTTCGGTCGGATGGCCGGGGGAATGCCGCAGGAGCTCGGGGGGGTCCATCTCCGCGAGCTGATTCCGGCGGTGCAGAAGCTGTGGGAGGGCGACTACGCCCACGACGGCATCATCTGGAAGTTCCCCCGGGCGACCTCGGTTCCCAAGCCATTGCAGCGACCCCACCCGCCACTGTGGGTGGCGGCTCGCGACCCCGACACGTACGACTGGACGGTGCGGCACGGTCTCGGGGTCATGGCGACGCCGCTGAGCAAGCCGGACGG
>DASZJM010000144.1:0-12856 GCA_035948165.1 Candidatus Methylomirabilota bacterium | reverse complement strand
CTCACGCGGGTGCAGCGCGAGCGGGTCGGCGACGAGGAGCTGCGGGTGGCCAAGGCCTACGTGCTGGGCAATCTCGCGATGGATCGCCGGACGAACGCCCGCCAGGCGTGGTACCTGGCCGCCTACGAGGAGGCGGGGGTGGGGTACGAGTTCCTGGACCGCTACGTCGGGGCGGTGCGCGCGGTCACCGCGGCCGACGTGCAGCGGGTGGCCCAGCGCTACCTGGCGGTGATCCGGACCATCATCGTCCAGCCGACCCCGCCCTGAGACAGGCGGGTCAGCGGTCGCGCGTCATCTCGATGCGGACCGGCGACTGCTGATAGAGGAAGCTGCCGATCAGCCGATCGCCTTCCAGCTTGAAGGTGGCCGCGAACGGCCGGCTCCGCTGGGCGCCGTTCACCCACATCTCCTTATCCGAGACCGTCACCTCGATGGGCGCGCCGAAGGACGAGTTCTCGCGCAAGGAGACAGGGACGCCTTCGACCGCCTGCGAGTCCTGGAGGATCAGCACGCCCTCGCCGCCCGCTCCCTTCTGGTTGATCGAGGCCTGAGCCACCCCGTAGCGGCTGCTCCGCAGGAGCCCGAGACCGGTCCAGGTCCCCGTCCAGTTGCCGGCCACGTTGGCCGGCTGGAGGTCCGACGGGACATAGCGCCCCCACCACCCCTCGCCCTTGGCCTTCTCCATCAGCTCGGGGGTGATCAGCGGCGCACCGGCGACCGCGTTGGTCACCGAGAAGCCGAGGTGGTTGTCGGTGGCGTAATGGGTCGGATGCGACCGCCAGACCGCCCACTCACGCTGGGTCGCGCAGCCGGTCGACACGAGCACGAGGGCCATCCCCATCGGCAGCCAGTTGCGAACTCGCATGGTCTCTTCCCTCCGGCGGATTCCACAAAATACTTCGTGGAATCACAGTCTTGCATACCGGGGATTTATCGCCCAGGGAATTCTATGCGGGCTCCAGGAGCTCCGGAAACACCCGGATGACGCGATGGGGCACGACGTCGGCGTCCTTGGGGAGGCCCTGGCCTGGGCCGTCCACCCAGACCCCTCGCAGCCCCAGGCGCTGGGGCGCGGCCACGTCCCACTCGAGGTTGTCGCCCACCATCCAGGCCTCTTCCGGTTTCACCCGGAGCTTGGAGAGGGCGTAGCGGTACACGAGCTCGTCGGGCTTGCCGACGCCCATCTCGCCCTCGATCACCAGCACGTCGAAGAACCGCTCCAGATCGTGCTGGGCGATCTTGCGCCGCTGGTGGCCCGCGTCGCCATTGGTGACCAGCGCCAGCGGCACGCCGCGGGCGCGGAGAGCCTCGAGCGCGGCGACCACGCCCGGGAAGAGGGTCATCCGCGCCCAGCGGCGCTCCGCGAAGTCGGCGGCGATCGCGCCCGCCAGCGTCTCGTCGGGTCGCCCCAGGCGGCCGAGCGCGTGCCCGGTGATGCGGGTCCAGGCGCGCAGCATGTCGGTGCGCTCGGTCCGGTGGCGGCCGGGATCGCTCCAGAACCAGCGCCGGGTCTCCACGATCGCTTTGACGAGGCCGGCCGGATCGATGCCGACGGGGCCCGCATGGGCCTCGCAGGCGTGAAGCCAGCACTCGTCGATGCCGCCGGTGTAGTCGAGCAGCGTGTCGTCGAGATCGACGAGCAGCGCTTTCATCTAGTGACCCCTCACCCTTAGTGACCCCTCACCCTTAGTGACCCCTCACCCTGCCCTCTCCCCTTCCAGGGGAGAGGGGGAGGAGAAGGGGGCCAGCTCGGGGCGGCAGACCGAGCGGAAGTTGCACCAGCGGCAGATGCGCAGCTCCTCGGTCTTCTCGAATCCCGACTCCTCCGCGAGGTTCCGCTCCGGATCCTTCAGGTACGCCTTCATGGACCGCACGGAGAGGCGGATGTGCTCACGGACCCGCTCGAGGCTCACCTCGTCCCACGGATGGGGCGTGACCTTGCCCTCCCGCAGGTTGACCTCGAGCAGATCGACGCGCGACAGGTCCACGCCCAGCACCTCGAGGGCGTAGAGGGCGTAGCCGCCGAGCTGGAGCCCCGCGCCCTCCCCGCCGCCGCCCGTCTTCCAGTCCAGGAGCTGCAGGCGATCGGCCGGGCTCCAGTAGCCGAAGTCGGGCGCGGTGAAGACGCGGGTGCCCTCGAAGGGGAACGAGCCGATGTCCTCGATGAAGATCCAGCGCTCGGTGGGGGTGCGCTTGATCTCGGTCAGCACCGGCAGGCGGTGGAAGTTCCGCAGGCAGCGCACGATGTGGTCGCGGATCGCCTGCCACTCGCTGTCGCGAATCGGCACGCCGTACTCGTGCTCGAACAGCGACGGCCGCTTCGGCGTCTCCCGGTAGACCCCGGCGCGCGAGCCCTTCCACTCCGCGCGCATCTGACGCACCGTGTCCTCGATCAGCGAGGCCTCGCTGAGCCCGTGCCCGTCGCGCAGGGCCAGCAGGCAGCGCTCGATCGCCTCGTGGACGAGCCGGCCCGCCCACATCTGACGGGTTGCGAGCTTCTTGAGGATGTAGAGTCGACGCACGGTGGGATCGGCGTTGGCGTCCCAGCCGCCCCAGGCGCCGTAGTACTGGTAGTAGTACCGCCGGCGGCACTCCTGGAAGGCGTTGTCGCGGGTGCGCGACCAGGAGAACTCGTTGGCGAGATCGGCCACGGGTAGAGCATAGCACCCGCCTCCGGGAACCGGGGCGCGGTCCGCGCAGTTTTCGTGCGCGGGGGCGGTTTGATGGTCCGCCCGCGAGCGTAATAGCCTTGGGCCGCCCCGCCCGGGCGTACACTCACGGCATCATCGGCTCCGATCACCCTTAGGCACCACTCACACATAGGCACCACTGACAAGGAGGCAGCCCAATGCCGAAGTCGAAAGCCTCGGGTCTCACGCGACGCCAGATGCTCAAGGTCGGTGGCGCCGCCACCTTCGCCGGCTATGCGGTGGGGGTGGAGAAGGCGCTCGGTCAGGCGATCAAGACCGACACGCAGGGGATCGTGGCCGGGGACCAGACAGTCCCGATCGGCAGCTACAAGATGCCGGTCTACGAGGCCCGGCCCGCCAACGCCACCAACGCCCCCATCGTGCTGGTCATCTCCGAGATCTGGGGCGTGCACGAGTGGGTCAAGGACGTCACCCGCCGCTTCGCCAAGGACGGCTACTACGCGGTGGCGCCCGAGCTGTTCCAGCGCGAGGGCGGGGTCGGCCACATCCCGGACGTGCAGGCCATCCTCAAGATCGTGCTGGCGGTGCCCCGCAAACAGGTGCTGGGCGACACCACCGCCGCGGTGGACTGGGCGAAGAAGCGGCCCGGCGTCCGGGCGGACCGTGTCGGCGTGACCGGCCATTGCTGGGGCGGCTCCACCGTGTACCAGGTGGCGGCGACCAACCCCGACATCAAGGCCGCGGTGGCGTGGTATGGCCCGCCCGCCCGCCCCTATCCGGACACGCCGACCCCGGTGACCGGCTTCGACGTGGTGAAGGACATCAAGGCCCCGTTCCTCGGCCTGTACGGGGAGAAGGACACCGGCCCGACCCCGGAGGACGCGAAGAAGTTCGGCGACCTGCTCAAGCAGACCAACCCCAACTCCGAGATCGTGATCTATCCGGGCGTGGGGCACGGCTTCTTCGCGGACTACCGGCCCTCGTACAACGCGGAGGCCGCGGCGGACGCGTGGAAGCGCTGCACCGGCCTCTTCGCGAAGACCCTGAAGGCCTAAAGGCACGACAGCACACCTTCAATACCGGAAGGAGGGGTTCCCATGAGGGGTTCGCACGACGTCCGCGCCGGCGTGATCGACCGACGTTCACTGCTGCAGGGCATGGCCCTCCTGGGGGGACTGACGCTTTGTCCCCGGATCGCGGGCGCGCAGACCGGGGGGGCCAAGGTCGGCACGATCATGGTGCGCTGGCTGGGCGGCGGCGTGGTCGAGCTGGCCACCCCCGACTACAAGCAGATGGCCTACATCGACGCCTGGATCTGGAACAACGCCGGGTGGACCCGGTTCAACGTTCCCAAGCCGCCCGAGTACGCTTCGAAGGACGGCTTCGTGCAATACGTCAAGTCGAAGTCACCCCAGGCGGTGCTGGTGCTCCTCACCCACGATCACGGTGATCACATCGGCGACTACTTCGAGATGCTCCAGGCCCTCAACGCCGCCGGCCTGCCGGTCAAGACCGCCGGGCAGAGCGATCTCATGCGCAAGGGACTCGTGCCCGAGTTCAAGAACGCCGGCCTCGATCCCGCGCAGATCGTGCTCAACTCGGGCGGCAGCATGAACTTCGGGGGCACCTCCAAGCACGGCGACATGACCGTGAATCTCGTGCCGGCCATCCACTCGACCCTGGCCGGCTACCCGGCGGCCGGCTTCATCCTGGAGATCGGCGGGCTGCGGCTGTACGCGAGCGGCGACACCGACCTCTTCGGCGACATGAAGCTGATCGGCGAGCGCTACCGGCCCCAGCTGGGCTTCTTCTGCGTCGGCGACGGGCCGTACACGATGGGCCCCAAGGACGCGGCCCGTGCCTGCCAGATGATGGGCGTCTCGCAGGCGGTGCCGGTGCACTACGCCCACAATCCCCAGGTGATGGGCGTCCAGGCCGGCGAGGAGTTCCGCGAGGCGGTCGCGGCCATCGCGCCGAGCGTGAAGGTGCACGTGATGAAGCCGGGGGACAGCATCCAGGTCACCGCCTGATCCGGCCCGGCGCGCGGGGCGCGGCGCGGTGACCGACGTGCCGTGCCCTTGCCCCCTCGGCACCGGCGTGCTAGGCTCCCCGCACTCTCCGGGGGGCATCGTAGCGTCCCCCACCACGCCGAGGCCAAGGGAGACTCCGATGCCATTCGTGAACATCCGCATCTACGAGGGCTGGGGCAAGGACCGTCTGAACGAGATCGCCAAGCGGGTGACCGCGGCGATCACCGATGTCACTCAGCTGCCCAAGGAAGCCGTCTGGGTGGTGTTCGAGGAGGTCGATCCCCCCGACTGGTATATAGGCGGCAAGCCCGGCGAACGCATGGCCAAGAAGTGATCACCGCCACGACCACCAACCATACGATCAAGGCGGGTGGGGGGCTTGGGGGAGGAGCGGCGCCGCTCCCCCCCAATACAAAATGATCAGCACCGTCACCCTCAGAGACGGGCGCTTCACCGAGGTCGTGGGTGCCACGATCGAGTTCGAGCGCATCGCTACCGGCTGCCTGTTCACCGAGGGGCCGCTCTGGCACGCCGCCGGGCAGTACCTGCTCTGGAGCGACATGCCCGGCGACCACCTCCGGCGCTGGTCCGCCAAGGACGGCGTCACCACCTTTCGCAAGCCCTGCAACAAGTCCAACGGGCTCACGTGGGACCGGCAGGGCCGGCTGCTGGCCTGCGAGCACGCCTCGAGCCAGGTCTCGCGCACCGAGCCGGACGGTCGCATCGTCCCGCTCGCCACCCACTACCAGGGCAAGCAGCTCAACAGTCCGAACGACATCGTCTGCGGGGCCGACGGGGCCATCTACTTCAGCGACCCGCCGTACGGCCGCGCCGAGTTCTACGGCGTCGCGCGGCCGCAGGAGCTGTCGTTCCAGGGCGTGTTCCGGGTGGGCCCGGATCCGAAGAGCCCGATCCTGGTCGCCGACGACTTCGACCGGCCCAACGGGCTCTGCTTCTCGCTCGACGGCCGCCGGCTCTTCGTCAACGACACCGCCCGCCAGCACATCCGGGTCTTCGACGTGAAGGGTGACGGCACGCTCACGGGCGGCAAGGTCTGGGCGGAGACCACCGGGGAGGGCAAGGGCGCGCCGGACGGCATGAAGATCGACTCCCGCGGCAACGTGTACTGTTGCGGGCCCGGCGGCATCCACGTGTTCAGCCCGGAGGCGCGCTGCCTGGGCGTGATCCACGTGCCGGAGTCCGTGGCGAACTTCGCGTGGGGCGACGCGGACTACCGGAGCCTCTACATCACCGCGTCGACGTCGGTGTTCCGGATCCGGACCGCCACCCCGGGTCTGCCCGCCCTGTGACGCGGATCGCCGCGTGGTGACCCGCACTTTCTCGTAGCCAAAGGAGGCGTTCCATGATCCTGCGCGTACTCACGATGCTGCTGGCGCTGGCCCTCGCCGTGCCGATGACGGCCTCGGCCCAGAAGCCGATCAAGGTCGGGATGCCGATTCCGCTGTCCGGCCCACCCGCCCTCTTCGGAGACCCCGCCTCCAAGGGCGCCCAGATGTACGTCGACGAGCTGAACGCCAAGGGTGGCGTGCTCGGCCGCAAGATCGAGCTGATCGTGCGCGACTCCAAGGCCGACGCCAATGAGGCGGTGCGGGTGGCGCGCGAGATGATCCTCAAGGACAACGTGGACTTCCTGGTGGGGACGCTCACCTCCGCGGAAGGTCCGGCGGTGTCGGTGGTGGCGAAGGAGAACAAGATCGTCTTCATCGCCCCGATCCCGAAGACCGACCAGCTCACCGCCGCCGACAAGCTGCATCCCTACGTCTTCCGCATCGCGGCCAACACCACGATGGAGGGCCGCAGCGCGGCCGAGATCGTGGCCAAGTGGCCGGTCACCAAGGTCGCCACCATCGCGTTCGACTACGCCTACGGGCAGGACGTGACCCGCGCGTTCGTGGAGCACATGAAGAAGATCAAGCCGAGCGTGCAGATCGTGGACCAGCAGTGGCCCAAGCTCGGCGAGCAGGACTACAACCCGTTCATCAACGCCCAGATGGCCAAGAAGCCGGAGGCCATCGTGTCGTCGATCTGGGGCGGCTTCTTCGTGACCTACGCCAAACAGGGCAAGGCCCTCGGCATGTTCGACGCGGTGAAGTACAACTTCCTCGGGCTCGGCGAGGCCGGCACTCCCGAGACCACCAAGTCGATGGGCGCCGACTACCCGGTCGGCATCTGGGCCAACACCTACGACGCCTTCTACTGGGGGGAGACCGCGGCGCACCGCGAGTACACCGAGAGGCTCTCCAAGTACCTGAAGGACGAGTACCCGTCTTCGTGGGCGATCCAGGGCTACACCGGCATGCAGTTCCTCGCCGAGGGCATCAAGAAGGCGGGCAGCACCGACTCGGACAAGGTGGCGAAGGCGCTGCTCGGGCTCACCATCGACACCCCGATCGGGAAGCAGACTATCCGAGAAAAAGATCACCAGGCGAACCGTGGCCAGCTCTACGGCAAGACGGTGAAGGATCCGAAGTATCCGTTCGCGATCTTGAAGCCGGTCGAGTACGTCGACCCCACCAAGTTCATGGACTAGACGTGCCGGCTCGCCGCGAGGAGGGGGCGGGGCGGCGGCGGCGTGCCCTTGTTCGGTGAACCACTCACCGGGCACGCCGCCGCCGCCCCGCCCCCTCCCCGCGGCTACCCGCTCGGCCATCCGGTACTCGCCAGGCACCGCACTCGATAGAATTTCACTTCTCGACTAGACTTCCCCGCCGCGATGCCGGATCCGTCGTTTGTCTTCGCGCAGAGCTTGAGCGGCCTGACCGCCGCGATGTTCCTGTTCCTGATCGCGTCGGGGCTCTCGCTGATCTTCGGGGTGCTGCGGGTCCTGAACTTCGCCCACGGGACCTTCTACATGCTCGGCGCCTACTGCGCGTTCCAGATCGTGCAGTGGATCGGGCTCGACGGCGGCCGCTTCTGGCTGGCCGCGCTCGGCGCCGCGCTCGCGGTCGCGGCCCTCGGGGGAATCGTGGAGCGCTTCCTCTTCCGGCATCTCTACGGCAAGGAGGAGCTATACCAGCTGCTCTTCACCTACGCGCTGGTGCTGATCCTGAGCGACGTGGCCAAGCTGATCTGGGGGACTCAGCAGAAGTCGGTGAGCCGACCGAGCGAGCTGAGCGGCGCCTTCCACGTCTTCGGCGCCACCGTGCCCCACTACAACCTCTTCATCCTGCTGCTCGGCCCCGCCATCGCGCTCTCCTTCTGGTTCGTGCTGCAGCGCACCCGGGCCGGCCGCTTCATCCGGGCCGCCGCCCTCGACCGCGAGACGCTCGGCGCGCTCGGGGTCAACGTCGACGGCCTCTACACCTGGGTCTTCGTGATCGCCTCGTTCCTGGGCGGGCTCGGCGGAGCCCTCATCGCCCCCATGCGGGCCACCACTCCCGGGATGGACACCGAGGTGATCGTGGAGGCGTTCGTGGTGGTGGTGATCGGCGGCCTCGGCTCCTTCTGGGGCACCTTCCTCGGCGCGCTGATCTACGGGCAGGTGCTCTCCTTCGGCATCCTCTTCTTCCCCCGCTTCTCGATCTTCTCGGTCTTCGCGCTCATGGCCGCGGTCCTGATCATCCGCCCCTGGGGCCTGCTCGGCCGGCCCCTAAAATAATCATGCTCGCCCGCTTCCCCTGGGCCCTGCTCGTGCTGGTGGCCGCGTTCTTCGTGCCGGCGGTGGGCTCGCGGTTCTACACCTTCCTGGCCAATGACGTGGTGATCTGGGCCCTCTTCGCCACCAGCCTGAACCTGCTCGTGGGCTACACCGGGCTCGTCTCGTTCGGCCACGCCGCCTATTTCGGCATCGGGGCCTACGCCACCGGCCTCCTCATGAAGAAGGTGGGCGTCTCGTTCCTGATCGCATTCCCCGCCGCCGGGGTGGTCGCCGGCCTCTGTGCCCTCGTTTTCGGCTTCTTCTGCGTGCGCCTCACCCGCATCTACTTCGCGATGCTCACCCTCGCCTTCGCCCAGATCGTGTGGGCCATCTGCTTCAAGTGGAACGAGGTGACCGGCGGCGAGCAGGGCATGCCCGAGATCCCCTACCCGAGCTTCGACTGGCTCGACCGGATCGTCTCGACGATGCCCTTCCTGGGGAGCTACCGGACGTCGGACTACTACTACTTCACGTGCCTGGTGCTGGTCGCCCTCTGTCTCTGGGCCTTGCGGCGGATAGTCGGCTCGCCCTTCGGCCGCATGCTCACGACTATCCGAGAGAATGCCGAGCGAGCCGAGTTCATCGGGGTCAACGTGCGGCGCTACGAGCTGGCCGCCTTCGTGCTGGCGGGCGCCTTCGCGGGGCTCGCCGGGGGGCTCTTCGGCATCTTCAACCGCGGTGTCTTTCCCGACTTTGCCTACTGGACCAAGTCCTCCGAGGTGCTCATCATGACCCTGCTGGGCGGCATGGGGACCTTCTACGGCCCGGCGGTGGGCGCGCTGGCCCTCATCTGGCTCAACCAGCAGATCGTCTCCTACACCGAGTACTGGCCGCTGATCCTGGGCACCATCCTGGTCGTCCTCCTGTTCGTCTTCCCGGGCGGGCTGGCCGGCGCGGTGATCGCGCTCTGGCGCCGCCTCTTCCGGAGGCCCGCCGGTGCTTGAGGTCCGCGGGCTCTCCAAGAACTTCGGCGGCTTCATGGCGGTCGGGGGTGTCTCGTTCACGGTGCCGCGCGGGTCGATCAGCGCGATCATCGGCCCCAACGGGGCGGGCAAGACCACCCTGTTCAACCTGATCACCGGGCACCTCGAGCCGGACGAGGGGCGCGTGGTGCTCAAGGATCGCGACGTCACCGGCATCGCCCCCCACGACCTCTGCCGCCTCGGCATGGGCCGATCGTTCCAGCGCACCAACATCTTCCCGCGCCTCACGGTGTACGAGAACATCCAGGCCGCCTACGTGTCGCACCGCGGCCGCGGCTTCAACATGTTCGCCCCGGTGGAGCGGCTCTACCGCCCGGAGACCGAGAGCCTGCTGGAGGCGGTGGGGCTCCTGGAGAAGGCGCACGAGACCTCGGGCTTCCTCTCCCACGGCAACCAGAAGCAGCTCGAGCTCGGGATCACGCTCGCGCTCGAGCCCGAGCTCCTGCTCCTCGACGAGCCGACCGCGGGGATGTCGGCCACCGAGACCCGCGAGTCGATCCGCCTGATCGAGCGCATCGCGGCCGATCGCGGGCTCACCCTGCTCTTCACCGAGCACGACATGGAGGTGGTGTTCTCCATCGCCCACCGCATCACCGTGCTCCACCAGGGCCGGGTGATCGCGGACGGCGCCCCCGCCGACGTGCGCCGCGATCCGGAGGTGAAGCGGGTCTACCTGGGAGACAGCCGTTGAGCGCGGAGCCCGCGGCCCCCAGCTCCACAGTCCCCATCCTCACCGTCGAGGACGTGTACACCGCCTACGGGCTCTCGCAGGTGCTCTTCGGCGTCTCGCTCGAGGTGAGGCCCGGCGAGTGCGTGTGCCTGCTCGGCCGCAACGGGGTAGGCAAGACCACCACCATGCGCAGCATCATCGGGCTCACCCCGCCGACCCGCGGCCGGGTCATGTGGAAGGGACAGAACGTGGCCGGGCGGGCGCCCTACCAGATCGCGCGGGCCGGCATCGGGTTCATCCCGGAGGATCGGCGCATCTTTGCGGATCTCACGGTGTGGGAGAACCTCGACGTGGCCACCCGGGGCCGGCACGAGGGGGGCTGGACGGTGGAGCGGGTCTTCGATCTGTTCCCGAAGCTCCGGGAGCTGATGGGCCGGCAAGGCGGCTTCCTCTCCGGCGGCGAGCAGCAGATGCTCACGATCGCGCGGACCTTGATGGGCAACCCGGAGCTGTTGCTGCTGGACGAGCCCTCCGAGGGCCTGGCCCCGCTGGTGGTCGAGCACATGAAGGCGCAGATCGGCCGCCTCAAGCGCGACGGGCTCACCATCCTGCTCGCCGAGCAGAACGTCGAGTTTTCGCTCGACCTCGCCGATCGCGTCTACGTGCTCGAGAAGGGCCACATCCGCTTCCACGGCACCGCCCGCGACTTCCGCGCCGACGACACCATCCGCCACCAGTACCTGGCGATCTAGTGGGGCCGGCGCCAGAGCCGGCGGCGCCCGGAGGCGCCGCCGCTCCCCGACCGCTCCTAGCGACGGACCTCGGTCTCCGAGTCCCGCAGGAAGCGGTCGTACTCCTCCTGGGCCTTCTCCTTCGTGTAGCCGTAGCGCTGCTGGAGCAGACCCACCATCTGCTCGGCCTTGCCTTCGGCGCGGTCGAGCTCGTCGTCGGTGATCTTGCCCCACTGCTCCTTGACGCGCCCCTTCATCTCCTTCCACTTGCCGGCGAGGATGTCCCGGTTCATCGCGACTCCTTTTCGTTCTCGAGGTTGACGTTCGAGTGCTTCTCCCGTCGCGTGCTTCCACCGCTGGAGACGCAAGGCGCGTGCCGAGCGGCGATCGACCGGGTCCGGTGCCGGGGTCGGCGATACGCGCGTCGCGCGCCGGCGCGCGCTTCCCGCCCGGTCGCTCTTACCGGGTAGGCCGGGCGCCGACGGTCAGAGCGCGGCGCCCTGCCGGCGCAGCTCGGTCTGCACGTCGCCGACCGGGACGTCGCGAACCGCCTTGCCGGCCCGCGCGGCCAGGGCCGCCGCGACGCCGGCGGCCTGCCCGGTGGCCATCGCGATCGGCATGACGCGATAGGACGAGTGCGCCTCGTGGGTGCCGGAGATACAGCGGCCCGCCACCGTGAGCCGATCCACCCGCTGCGGCACCAGGCAGCGCAGCGGGATGTCGTAGGCCTCGCCGGGCGGCAGACGCATCAGCAGGGTGCCCTTGCCCTGGGGGTTGTGGATGTCGAGCGGGTACGTCCCGCGTGCGATCACGTCGTCCCACTTGCGCGCGCCCAGGATGTCGTCGGCGGTGAGCCGGTACTCCCCGGTGATGCGACGGCTCTCGCGCACCCCGATGGTGACCCCGCTCTGGACCACGTAGGAGCGCTCGAAGCCCGGCACGTACTTGTGCAGGAACGCGCCGAGCTGGCGCATCTGCCGGCGGGCCTGCCACTCCGCCCGGGTGAGGTCCCACACACTCGTGCCGAGGGCGCCGGTCACCCGGGTGCTGTTGACCGACAGCTCGTGCTCGTGCGGAGTGCCGAAGAAGAGGATGTCCTCGCGGGCGAGGGCCAGCTCCCCGTCGAGGGTCGCCTGGCGCACCAGGTCCCACAGGCCGTGCACCCCGCGCCACTGGTCGGGGTGCGCCTGGCGGTAGGCGGCGAAGGCGGTGCGCTCGAACTCCACCATGCGGAACATGAGGGTCATGGGCTGCACGAGGCCGTCGCCCTCGCGCCCGATCTCGAAGTGGGCGCCGCTGAAGGCGGCCACGTCGCCGTCGCCGGTCGCGTCCACCACCGCGCGCGCCATGACGACGATGGGGCCCGACTTGGTCTCGAACACCACCCCGTCGGGCCGCGGCGCCCCGATCACCCCGGTGGCGAGGGCGTGCAGCAGCACGTGCACGCCCGCCTCGTCGAGCAGATCGAGGGCCACCAGCTTCAGCACCTCGGGGTCGAAGGGCACCACGAAGCCCGTCTGCTGGGACGGGCGCAGCGAGCCGCCCGCCGCCTCGAGCCGCTCGAGCAGGCGACGCAGGACGCCCTGCACCACCGGATCGCCCGGCCCGTGATCGTGCGGCATCAGGTCCGCGGTGGCGCCGGCCGGCGCCTCCCCGCGCTGGGTGTGGAACGACATGAGCGGCATGACCAGCGCGGCGGTGGCGTTGCCGCCCAGGAAGGCGTGCCGCTCCACCAGGACCACGTCGGCACCCGCGTCGGCCGCCCCGACCGCCGCGCCCAGACCGGCCGGTCCGCCGCCCACCACCAGCACGTCGCACTCGGCCGCCACGGTGGCGGTGCGCGGCGCGAGCGTGATGGTGCTGGGCTCCCGGGGACGCAGCAGCGGCGGCATCCCTCAGGCTCCCGATCCGCGGCCGGCGGCCGCCTCCCGCCGCGCGGGCCGCGGCCGG
The DNA here is from genome assembly GCA_035948165.1 of Candidatus Methylomirabilota bacterium. GTDB lineage: Bacteria > Methylomirabilota > Methylomirabilia > Rokubacteriales > CSP1-6 > CAMLFJ01. The sequence goes on along the minus strand of DASZJM010000144.1, from coordinate 183 downwards.
GTCCGCGACTTCTCGAGGAGACCGAGGGCGATCTCGTTGGTCCGCCGGGCCCGCTGCTGGATCTCCGGGACCGCCTTCTCGAGCCGGGCCTGGAGGTTGCGCCGCAGGTCCCACCAGCGGTCGATGTAGGCGATGAGCTGGCCCGCGTTGACCTGCTTGAGCGGCGGCATCGCGATCTCGAGA
>DASZJM010000143.1:0-20881 GCA_035948165.1 Candidatus Methylomirabilota bacterium | reverse complement strand
GACCTGGGACGGGCTCCGGCGCCTCGGCCGGGACCACCTCGAGGGGCTCCGCGGCGAGCTGGCGAGCCGGGTGGCCGCGGTCGTGCCGGACGACATCGCGACCATCGTGTACACCTCCGGGACCACCGGCCCGCCCAAGGGAGTGATCCAGACCCACGGCAACCACATGGGCACGCTCGCGTCTGCGGCCAAGATGTCCGGCATCCAGGACGGGGACACGCATCTGCTGTTCCTGCCCCTCGCGCACTCCTTCGCGCGGCTCGAGTCGTTCATCGGCGTGCACCGGGGGCTCACCACCGCGTTCGCGGAGAACATCGACAAGCTCCGGGAGAACCTGCCCGAGGTGAGGCCGCACTTCATCTGCAGCGTACCCCGTGTGTTCGAGAAGGTGTACGCGGGCGTCCTCGCCAAGGCGGAGGCGGGGTCTCCGGTCAAGCGCAAGATCTTCCACTGGGCGGTCGGGGTGGGGCGGGAGGTGTCGAAGCTCCAGCAGGCGCGGCGTCCGGTCCCGGCCGTGCTCGCCCTCAAGCATCGCGTCGCCGACGCGCTCGTGTTCGGCAAGCTCCAGGAGGCCCTGGGGGGACGCCTCCGCTTCGCGGTGTCGGGCGGCGCCCCGCTCGCGAAGGAGATCGCCGAGTTCTTCCACGCGGCGGGCATTCTCATCCTGGAGGGCTACGGTCTCACCGAGACCTGTCCCTCGCTGACCTTCAACCGGATGGAGCACTTCAAGTTCGGCTCGGTCGGCCAGGCCCAGCCCGGCATCGAGGTCAAGATCGCGCCCGACGGAGAGATCCTCGGGCGGGGAGCCAACATCGCCAAGGGCTACTTCAAGAAGCCGGAGGCCACCGCGGAGGTCTTCCTCGCCGACGGCTGGTTCGCCACCGGGGACATCGGGCGGATCGACGAGGACGGTTTCCTGTTCATCACCGACCGCAAGAAGGATCTCATCGTGACCGCGGGCGGGATGAACATCGCGCCCCAGAACATCGAGAACCTGCTCAAGGGCGATCCGTTCATCAGCCAGGCGATGGTGTACGGGGACAAGCGGCCCTACCCGGTGGCCCTCATCACCCTGAATCCGGACGAGCTCGCGAAATACGCCCGCGAGCAGGGCATCCTCGACACCGATCCCACCTCCCTCGCGAAGAACGCGAAGGTGGTGGAGCGGGTGTCGCGGATCGTGGAGGGGCGAAACGCGGAGCTGCAGTCCTACGCCAAGGTCAAGAAGTTCACGATCCTGCCCGGCGATTTCACGGTGGAGAACGGGCTCCTGACCCCGACCCTGAAGGTCAAGCGCCGGGTCATCACCGACCAGAACCGGGAGCTGCTCGATTCCCTCTACCGCTAGCGGGGTCCTCGCGGCCCTGCGCCTCGACGGGCGCGTGGCTATCGTCACCGGGGCGAGCCGCGGCCTCGGGCGGGCGATGGCGGTGGCCCTCGCGGAGGCGGGCGCGGACGTGGCGCTCGCCGCGCGCTCCGCGCCCGATCTCGACGAGACCGCGCGGCTCGTCGCCGCCACCGGGCGCCGCGCGCTCACGATCGTCACCGACGTGACCGCCTATGCGGAGGTGGAGACGCTGGTGAAGCGCACGGTGGGCGAGCTGGGCGGCCTCCACGTCCTCGTCAACAACTCGGGCATCGCGCGGGTGGCGCCGGTTGCCCAGATGTCCCCCGAGGACTTCCGGGCCACGCTCGACGTGAACCTGGTCGGGGTCTTCAACGGCTGCCGCGCCGCCGCCGCGCACTTGATCGGCCAGAACTCGGGCAAGATCGTCAACGTGGCATCGGTGCTGGGCCAGGTCGGTCTGCCGGGTTACAGCGCCTACGCCGCGTCCAAGAGCGGGGTGATGGGGTTCACCCGGGCCCTGGCCGCGGAGTGGGCCCGGCATTCCATCCAGGTGAACGCGCTGGCCCCCGGCTGGTTCGTCACCGACATGAACGCGGAGGCCTTCGGCGATCCCCGGGTGAGCGAGCGCCTCCTCCGCGACGTGCCGGCGCGGCGCACCGGGCGGCTCGAGGAGATCGGCCCGCTGGTGGTCTACCTGGCCTCCGCCGCGTCCGACTTCATGACCGGGCAGACCCTCTTCCTCGACGGCGGCCACTCCGCGGCCTGAGTTGCGAGCCGGGCGCTAGCCCGGAGGCCGTCCCGCGGCGCGGTCCACCGATTCCCAGAAGGCACGCTCCGCCTCGCGCGGCGCGCTCTCCACGCGGCAGTCGCGGTCGAGGATCATGGTGCGCCGGTGCGCGCCGTCGTAGCCCGGCCACTCCGGAACGCGCGGGTGCCCGGGACGCCCGGTCCGCGCGAAGGCGATCCACGCGTCCTGGATGCGCTCGGCCAGGGCGAGCGCCTCGGGGCCCCGGCCCACGAGCGGGCGCAGCAGGCGGTGCTCGAGGGTGCCGAAGACGAAGGGCAGGTCCAGCGCGTGGCAGGAGCCGAGCATCCCGCCCAGCACCGGCGAGGGCCAGGTGAAGAGGTAGGCGTAGGTCTGCGGCTGGTAGGCGGCGTGCCGCTCGGCCAGGCTCATGGCCGGATGACGCATGGTCCGGTCGGTCTCGATCGCGAACCACAGCTCGCCCGGGTCGACGCGCTCGCCCCGGGCGGCGCGCGCCGCGCGGTACACCTCGACCGCCCGCCGGCCGAATCCCGCGAGGCCGGCCCGCCCGGCCGCGATGGCCTCCTCGCAGCGGGCCGCCAGCCCGGTCTCGTCGAGGGTCCCGGCCTCCGGATCGAGGGGCGCGAAGAGCTTCGACTCGTCGCGGTTGGTGCCGATCAGGAGCGGGACGTGGCGGGCCGCACCCGCGGCGATCGCGGTGAGCGGGTCGGACGGGAGGACCTCGCCATCCACCACGGGCTGGAACGGGAGGCCCTGGGTGCGCAGCCGCCTCAGCGGGGCCATCGCGTCCGCGCGCCCGGCCGGCCGGCGCCGCCCGCGCCGCTTGAGCGCCTCCGCGAGCCCACGGGTGAGGGGAGCGGTGAGACGGCCGAAGCGACGCTGGGCGAGCGACAGGCCGAGGAACATGGCGCCGGCCACCCGCTGCCCGGCGGGGGAGAGGCCACCCAGCACGTGATCCTCGCCCAGGAGCAGGTCACCGAAGAACCGGCGCTGCACGTCCAGGATGCGGGTGGCGCCGAGTGCCTGCAGCGCCTCCGGCGAGCCGATGCCCAGCTCGTCCAGCACGTGGTCGGAGATCTCGGTGGCGATCTCGCGCGGCCACACGAAGTTGGCGCCGCCCGACTGGAGGATCGCGCGGTGGAAGAGCCCGCGGGCGCGCGGCAGCCCGAGCAGGGTGGCGCAGCTCATCGAGCCGGCCGACTCGCCGAAGATCGTGACCTGGTCCGGGTCGCCCCCGAAGGCCGCGATCTCGTCGCGGACCCAGGCGAGCGCGGCGACCTGGTCGAGGAGGCCCTCGTTGCCGGTGGCCGGGAGGCGCTGACCGAATCGGTCGCGGAGCCGCAGGAAGCCAAAGGCGCCGAGGCGATAGTTGATGGTGACCACCACCACGTCGCCCCGCCGCGCCAAGGCCGCGCCGTCGTAGAGCATCTGCGAGCCCGAGCCGAGCAGGAAGGCCCCGCCGTGGATCCAGACCAGGACCGGCCGCTGCCGCCCGTCGGCGGCGGGGGTCCAGACGTTCAGATAGAGGCAGTCCTCGTCGGTGCGGCCGATGCCGAGGCTCATGATCGGGCCGATCAGCGCGCCGTTCTGCGGGGCGGACGGCCCGAAGCGGGTCGCGTCGCGTGTGCCCGCCCACGCCTCCGGCGGCTCCGGCGCGGCGAAGCGTCGCGGGCCGACGGGGGGACGGGCGTAGGGGATCCCGCGGAAGATCGCGAGGCCTCCCTCGGACTCCCCCCGCACGCGGCCCCGACGGGTCTCGACCAGCACGTCCACGGCCTCTATACTACGTTCCCCATGAGCGCCATGCAGCCGTCCACGCCGACCGTCCTCCCTCGCCCCATCCAGCTCAAGGACGGCACGCCGGTGGTGCTGCGCCTCATGACCCCGGGGGACGCCCTGTCGATCGCCGCGTTCGCGCGCAGCCTGCCCGAAGACGACCTGCTCTTCCTCCGCATGGACATCACCGATCCCGAGGCGGTCGCCCACTGGGTGCACAATCTCGAGGCGGGGCTCACGACCACCGTCATCGCGGAGGCGGGCGGCGCCATCGCGGGCTACGCCGCGCTGGTGCAGAACCGGGTCGCGTGGCAGCGGCACCTGGGCGAGATCCGCGCCCAGGTCGGGCTGCGCTTCCGCTCGCAGGGACTCGGGCGCGCGCTGGCCGGCGAGATCTTCGCCCTCGCCCGTGGCCGCGGGCTCCGCAAGATCGTGGCCCAGATGACCCCGGACCAAAAGGGGGCGATGGGCACCTTCGAGCGGCTCGGCTTCCGGCCCGAGGCGCTCCTCCAGGACTTCGTGGTCGACCACGCGGGCCGCACCCGCGACCTGGTGGTGATGGCCTACGACGTCGCCGGCCTCAACGACCACCTGGACTAGCCGAGCGGTCCATGGCGCCGAAGAACCTCCTCGATCCGATCCCGCATCCGCCCCGCACGCTCGTGCTGGGCAACCTGCTCGCGCTCGGCACCACCACCCCGATCCAGGACATGATGGCGCTCGCCCGTCAGTACGGACCCATCTACTGGCTCGACATGATGGGCAAGCCGGTGGTGGTGGTCTCGGGCTTCTCCCTGGTCGACGAGCTCTGCGACGAGACCCGCTTCGACAAGAGCGTGAAGGGCGCCCTGCGGCGGCTCCGCGCCTTCGCGGGCGACGGCCTCTTCACCGCGTACACGCAGGAGCCCAACTGGTCGCGGGCCCACAACATCCTCCTGCCCAACTTCGGGTCGCGCGCCATGCAGGGCTACCACCCGATGATGGTCGACATCGCCCAGCAGCTGGTGCTCAAGTGGGAGCGCCTGAACGTCGATGACGAGATCGACGTGACCCACGACATGACGTCGCTCACCCTCGACACCATCGGGCTCTGCGGCTTCGGCTACCGCTTCAACTCGTTCTACCGCGACGCCCACCACCCGTTCGTGGGGGCGATGATCGGCGCCCTCGGGGCGTCGATGGAGACGCGGGGCCTGCCGCTGGAGAGCCTCATCAAGAAGGACCGGGAGCGGCAGCTGCGCGCCGACATCCGGTACATGAGTGAGATGGTGGACCGCATCGTGCAGGAGCGTCGGCAGGAGAGCCGGGGCGACGGCGCGAAGGCGGACCTGCTGAGCTGCATGCTGTCGGGTGTCGACCGGAAGAGCGGCGAGCGCCTCGACGATCTCAACATCCGCTACCAGGTCATCACCTTCCTCATCGCGGGTCACGAGACCACGAGCGGGCTCCTCTCGTTCGCCACCTACTTCCTGCTCCAGAACCCGGAGGTGCTCGCCCGCGCCTACGAGGAGGTGGACCGTGTCCTCGGCTCCGACCCCTCGGTACCGCCGACCTACGCCCAGGTCAACCAGCTGACCTACATCGGGCAGGTCCTGAAGGAGTCGCTGCGCCTCTGGCCCACCGCGCCGGTCTTCGCCCTCGCGCCCTACAAGGACACCACGATCGGCGGGGCGTACCGCATGAAGAAGCCCTACCAGATCGTGGTGCTCACCCCGATGCTGCATCGCGATCGCGCGGTCTGGGGCGAGCGCGCCGACGTCTTCGACCCGGACAACTTCTCGCGGGAGGCCGAGGAGACCCGCCCGGCCAATGCCTACAAGCCCTTCGGGAACGGCCAGCGGGCGTGCATTGGCCGCCAGTTCGCCCTCGTCGAGGCGACCCTCGTGCTCGGGATGGTGCTCCAGCGCTTCCAGCTGATCGACCACACCCGCTACCGGCTCGCCCTCAAGGAGACGCTCACCGTCAAGCCGGACGGCTTCCGCATCCGCGTGCGGCGCCGGCCGGATCGCGACCGCAGCCACCCGCCCGGCCGCCCGGCCGCGCGCGCGGCGACGGAGCCCGCGGCTCCCGTCCGCGCGTCGGCCGCCCCGCGGCACGCCACGCCGCTCCTGGTGCTCTACGGCTCCAATCTCGGTACCGCGGAGGAGGTGGCTCGCCGCGTGGCCGAGTCGGGCGAGGCGGGGGGCTTCGCGGTCACGGTGGCTCCGCTCGACGACTACACCGGCCGCCTGCCCGCCGAGGGCGCGGTGGTCATCACGTCGGCGTCCTACAACGGCACCGCGCCGGACAACGCGGCCCGCTTCTGCGACTGGCTGCGCGCGGCCGAGCCCGGCGCGGTCTCGCTCGCGGGCGTGCGCTACACGGTGTGGGGCTGCGGCAACCGGGACTGGGCGTCCACCTTCCAGGCGATCCCGCGGCTCATCGACGAGCGGCTCGCCGCCCTCGGGGCCGAGCGGCTCTATCCGCGTGGCGAGGGCGACGCGCGGGAGGACTTCGACGGGCAGTTCCAGGCCTGGCAGCACCCGCTGCTCGGGACGCTCGCCAAGGCGCTCGGGGTGGAGCTCGCCCCCGCGGAGGCGGCCCTAGCCGAGCACCTCACGGTGGAGTCGGTCGAGGGTGGAGAGGGGAGCCCCTTCGTCGACTCGCTGGGAGCCCGCGCCATGCGCGTGGCGGTCAACCGCGAGCTGCACGTCCGCGACGGCGCCGATCCCTCGCCGCGCTCGACCCGTCACCTCGAGCTCGAGCTGCCCGCGGGCGTGAGCTACCGCGCGGGCGATCACCTGGGGGTGATCCCGCGCAACGCGGAGGCGCTCGTCGCGCGGGTGGCCGCTCGCTTCGGGCTCGAGCCGGCCGCGTCGATCCGGCTCCGGCTGCCCGGGGGCCGCAAGACCTTCCTGCCGGTGGATCAGGCGGTACGCGTGGCCCACCTGCTCGGCGACTACGTGGAGCTGCAGGATCCCGCCACCCGGAAGCAGATCCAGGGCATGGCGGCCAGCACCGAGTGCCCGTGGACCCGCCCGCGCCTCCTGGCGCTGGCCGAGGACGAGGCGCGCTATCGCGAGGACGTCCTGGCGCGCCGCAAGTCGGTGATCGATCTCCTGGAGGAGTTCCCGGCCTGCCAGCTGCCGTTCAACCGGTACCTCGAGATGCTGCCGCCGCTCCGCCCGCGCTACTACTCGATCTCGTCGTCGCCGCTGCGTCACGAGCGCCGCTGCAGCATCACGGTGGCGGTCGTGGAGGGCGCGGCGCGCTCCGGGCGCGGGACCTTTCACGGGGTGTGCTCGAGCTACCTCCTCCAGCAGGAGGAGGGCGACCCGGTCCACGCCTTCGTCAAGGACACCAAGTCCGCCTTCCGGCTGCCCGAGAGCGCGACCACTCCCATCGTCATGATCGGGCCCGGCACCGGGCTGGCTCCGTTCCGCGGCTTCCTGCAGGAGCGGGCCGCCCTTCGTGAGCGCGGCCAGGCGGTCGGGCCCGCCCTGCTGTTCTTCGGCTGCCGGCATCCGCGGCAGGACTTCATCTACGAGGACGAGCTGCGTGCCTTCGCGGATCAGGGCGTCGCGCGGCTCTTTGCGTGCTTCTCACGCGCCCCCGGCGAGCAGAAGACCTACGTGCAGGACCAGATCCGGCGGGAGCGGGCGGAGGTGTGGAAGCAGCTCCAGCAGGGCGCGATCGTCTACGTCTGCGGCGACGCGAGCCGCATGGCCCCCGACGTGCGCCGCGCCTTCGCGGCCATCTATCGGGAGGAGACCGGCGCGGACGAGCGGGCCGCCCTGGCCTGGCTCGACGGGCTCGCCGCCGAGGGCCGCTACCTGGTCGACGTCTGGGCCACCGGCTGACCGGGAGCGGTCAGCGGAGGAGCCCCAGCAGCAGGTGGATCGCGTAGAGGCCTCCGCCCGCGAGGCCGCCCACCACCGTACCGTTCACCCGGATGTACTGCAGATCGTCGCCCGCGTGCTCCTCGATGAGCCGCACCGCGCCCTCCGGCCCGAGGGCGTGCACGCCGCGCTCGATGAAGCGCGCGATGCGATCGTGATAGCGCTCCACCAGCTCGGTGACGCGCTCCTTCAGCCAGCGATCGAGTCCCTGGCGTAGCGCGGCGTCCTCCGCGAGGGTGCGCCGGGCCCGGTCGAGCCGCGCGGTGATCCACTCCACCACCTCGGAGGATTCACCCTCGAGGTCCGCCACGATCGCCCGCCGCAGCCCGGTCGCCACGTCCTCGACGAGCCGCGCCAGCGCCGGGCTCGCCAGCAGCTCTTCCTTCGCCGCCTCGAGCCGGGCGGCGAGATCGGGGTCGGCGCGGAGCCGCGCGGGCAGGGCGGCCAGCGTCTCGGTGAGGCGCAGCCGGAGCGGATCCCCCGGGTCGCTGGCGATCTTCCGGAGCGCGGCGTGCAGCGAGGACACGAGCCGCTCCCGGTCGATGAGGCCGAGCGTGCTGGCGAGGCTGATGAGGAAGCGCGGGTAGAGGGTCATCCGGGCCCGGTATCCGGCCAGCACCTCGTCGACCAGGTCGCCGACCGCGGTCCGGAAGTCCGGGCGGTCGAGGGCCTCGATGAGCGCCTGGGCCAGCGCCTCGATCATCCGCTGATCCCAGCCCTGCTTGCGGGCGATCTCGAGCGCGGTGGCCAGGATCGGCGCGATCGGGTGGGCGCGCACCAGGCGGCTGAGCCAGGTGGCCAGATCGCTGGTCGCGGCGGGCGAGACTTCGAGGGCGACCCACTGCGATACCGCGCGCACCGCGGACGCGAGATCGTCGGGGCGCAGCCGCCCGGCGGCCCGCGCGAGCAGATCGGCCAGGTCGAAGGTCCCGATCTCGTGCCGGACATAGTCCTTGGTCAGCACCCGATCGCCGACCATCACGCCCACGCGCTCCGCCATCAGCTCCCAGTTGGCGGGGATGATCGCGGTGTGGGGGATGGGCAGGCCGAGCGGCCGTCGGAAGAGCGCGGTCACCGCGAACCAGTCGGCAAGACCGCCCACGATTCCGGCCTCCGCGATGGCCAGGATCCACCCGCCCCACCAGCTGGCCCGGAACGGGACGGCCGCCACCGCGAGGCCGACCGCGACGAGCAGCACGGTGAGGGCGAGGCGTCGCTGACGGGGCCGGTCGGCGCGCGGGGCGTTCATGCTCGGAGCCTACTATGGGAGCCGGCGTCGGCCAAGATGACGACCGGCCGAGGCGATATCGGTAATCTGTTATCTATAGGCTATTTACAGCATGCTATCTCATGGATTGGATCGCGGCGCGTAACGCGCCCAGTCATTAGAATAATGCGTCGCAGCATTTTTTACTTGACGCCATAACGCAGTGTGTTATCTTGAGCCGCGTGACAGGGCAATCGAACGATCCTCAAACAACCGAAGAGAGAAGGAGTCGACCAATGGCGACCAACTGTCAGTTCGACGGAATGCAGAACAAGGTGCTCGAGGCGGTGGCGGCGTTCACCCAGGCCAACGAGCGGGTGGTGGGGCAGCTCATCGAGCTGGGCTCGACCGCGGCGCGTGAGAGCCTGCGTGCGATGGGCGAGTTCCAGGCCGCGGCGATGGACACCGCGCGGGCCATCCCGATGGCGGGCGCGCCGGCCGAGACCCTGGAGGACCTGCGGCGTGACCCGCTCGCGTGGTACCGGAAGGGGTTCCAGACGGTGGTGGACTCGACGCAGCGGGTGGCCAAGCTAGTCGAGACCAATGCCCAGATCGTGGCCCGCAACGCGGAGCGGCTGCAGGCCTCCGCGACCGCGTCCGCCAAGGAGATCGAGCAGGCGGCGAGCGGCTACGCCAGCCGGATGAAGGACATCTACTCCCGCGCCTAGCGGGTCGCGGCGGCGGGAGCCGGGCTTCCGGCTCCCGCCCGCTCGGCCGCGTCGGTCGCCTGGAGCAGCTCGGCGAACGACGCCTTCAGACACTCCACGTAGAGCCAGACGTCCGGCACCAGCCGCGGGTCCACCGTCACCCCGATCGTGAGCCGCTGGTCGTAGGTGAGGATGGCGTTGACGAGGCCGACTTCGTTGGCGAGCGGGATCAGCGGGCACCAGCCGATCAGGCGATGCCCCGACAGGTAGAGCGGGATCTGCGGTCCCGGCACGTTGGTCGACACCGTGTTGAGCAGGGTGTTCGGCATCGTGAGCTGACCCGCCACCGCCTGCACGGCCGGCGGCATCCGGTCCATCAGGTGGGTCATCTCGTAGAGCCCGCCCGCCTGATCCTGATCCTTGAGGCGCGTCATCGCGGCCCGCTCCGCGGCGAGCCGCTCCACCGGATCGAGGACGCCCACGTAGAGCGGCGCGAAGATCATCGAGACGAGGTTGCCCAGCGCGCCCCGCTCGTCCGGCCGCCGCATGCTGACCGGGCACATTGCGCGGATCTCCACCCCGTCGGTCGGCTGCCCCAGCGCCCGCAGGTAGCGGCCCATCCCGCCCGCGATCACGGTGAGGACCGCGTCGTTCACCGTCCCGCCGAGCACCGACTTCGCGCGCCGGAACTCGCCGAACGGGAACTCGGCCCACCCGAAGCGCCGCTCCGCGGAGAGCGGCGCGTTCCAGGGCGCGCGCGGCGCCGGCCGCAGCAGGTTGGGCGCGGAGGTCTCCACCGCTCCGGTGAGCTGACGGAGGCGCGCCTGGAGGTCGGTCGGCCGGAGCAGGCGGAACACGTCGTCGGTGACCGCGTGGGCCACCTCGGTCACACGGTCGCGCACCGCGTTTTGCAGCAAGGTGAGCGGGTCGGGCAGGGGCCGGGGCTGCCAGGGCGCGGCGGGGGGCTCGGGCGGGGCGGCGTCGGGCTTGAGATCGTGGAGCACCATCGTGAGATCGACGCCGGACACGCCGTCGATCATCGCGTGGTGCACCTTCCAGATCACCGCGGTGTTGCCGTCCGCGCGGCCCTGGACCATGATCAGCTTCCAGAGCGGATGCTCACGGTCGAGCATGCCCGCGAACGCGGCGCCGCCCACCTCGGACAGCGCCCGGTCGTCGCCGGGCGGGGGCAGGGTGACCTCGGCCACGTGGTGGCGGATGTCGAACGCCGGGTCGTCCTCCCACGTGGGATGCGCCGCCGCGAAGGGCGGGAACACGACCTTCTGCCGATAGCGCGGGAGCAGATGGAGGCGGCACTCGAGCGCCCGGACGAGCACCTCCAGCGAGAGACGCCCCTCGTACAGCATGGAGCCGCCCACGTGCATCGGCTGCACCGGCTTCTCGGTGTAGAGAAACGTCGCGTCGAGCGTCGTGAGCCGATGGTTGAGCGCCGGGGGGGTCACGACCGCGCCTCGCTCGCTCGGGCGGGCTAGGAGGCGGACGCGGCCCGAGCCGGCCGCGACGCGGCGGCCAGGTGCTGCGCGATCGCCCGGTAGGCCGCCGAGTTGGCGACCAGACCCACGTGAGTGCCGGCGACCTCGACGTTGCGGGCCGGGTCGTCGCCCACGCACATGCGCCAGTCCACGATGCCGTCGGTGCGCGTGTACACCGCGAGCTGCGGCACCGCGGCCGGGAATGCGGTCTCGAGGCCGGTTACCGCCTCGCAGCGGCAGTACCCGGTATAGCAGTCCGGGCGCTCCTCGCTCCGCACTCGCGCGCGGACCCGCTCCGACACGAGCAGCACCAGCGGGTGCGATCGCACCCCCCGGAACGGCGAGCCCAGCGTCACCACCGACGCGATGAGATCGGGCCGGCGGGTGGCGAGCGAGCGCGCGAGCATGCCGCCCAGGCTGTGGCCGATCAGGTGCACCGGCCGGCCGGTGTCCCGCCGGGCGGTCTCGACCGTCTCCAGCAGTCGATCCGAGAGCAGATCGAGGCACTCCGCGTTCCGGCCGATGCGCGAGAGATAGGGGCGGTAGCCGATGCGGGCCAGCCAGCCGTGGAGCTCGAGCAGATACCAATCGGTGCCGAGGAATCCCGGCACCAGCACCACCGCCGCGCCGTCGCCGCGCGACACGCCGCAGCCATAGAAGACGGGCGAGGTCCGGAGCGCGAGCCAGTCGAGCCCGGCCAGGCTCTCGCGCCAGATCGGCACGGAGGCCGGCCGCTGATCCGGCGTGAAGGAGGGCGGCGGCGCCGTTGCCATGTGCCGCCATGCTAGCACGGGCGGCCCGCTCCTTGCCCCGGGGAGGTCGGGTCCGCTACGATACGGACATGATCGCCGCGGTGCTGCGGGGCCCTCGCGCGCTGGCGCTCACCACCGTTCCCATGCCTTCCCCCGGACCCGCCGACGCGGTGGTGCGGGTCAAGGCCGCCGGCCTCTGCGGCACCGACTACCGGATCTGGACCGGCGAGCGGCCGGTGCAGTACCCGCGCGTCATGGGCCATGAATTCGTGGGCACCGTCGCGGCCCTGGGCGCGGAGGTCCGGCATCTGGCGGTGGGTCAGACGGTCGCGGTCGAGCCCAACTACTCCTGCGGCACCTGTCCGCTCTGCCGCGAAGGCAACCGGAACCTCTGCCTCTCGCGAGTGGCGGTGGGCATCGACGTGGACGGGGGCTTCGCCGAGCACGCCATCGTGCCCGCGCGCTGCTGCTGGCCCGCGCCCGACGGCCTGGCCGACGAGCGCCTGCTCCTCGCCGAGCCGCTCGCGGTGGTGGTGCGGGCGGTGGGCCGCGCCGCGCCCGAGGCGGGCGAGACCGCGGCGGTGCTCGGGCTGGGCTCGCTGGGGCTCCTCGCGGTCCAGGTGCTGCGGGCCCGCGGCGTCCGGGTCCTCGCGGTGGCGCGCTCCACCCGGCGGCTGGGGCTGGCCAGGGAGCTGGGCGCGGAGGCGGTCGCGCTCTCCGGGGCCGACGACGACACCGCGGCCGCGCGCGCGTTCTCGGGCCGCGAGGGCGTCGATCTCGTCATCGAGACCGCGGGGACCGCGCCGGCGGTGGAGCAGGCCACCAACCTGTGCCGGCCGGGCGGGCGAGTGGTGCTGACCGGCCTGCCCCACGAGCCGACCCCGCTGAACTTCTTCTGGGTGGTGCGGCGGGAGCTGCGCATCATCGGATCGATGATTTACCAGGACGAGTTCCCGGAGGCGATGCGCCTCCTCGCCGTGGGCGCGGTCCGGGTGGAGCGCCTGCTGTCGCAGACCTTTCCCCTCGCGCGCATCGACCAGGCCTTCGAGGCGCACCGGTCGCCGGACTCGATCAAGGTGGCGGTGATCCCCTAGCCGGGCCGGCCCTGTCTAGTCGGGCCGCCGGGCCGAGCCTTTTCTCTCCCTGTAAACGTTAAGATACAGGGAGACGTCTGCTCCTCATGGAGGCTCGCATGGGTAGGTCGCGACGTGGTGTCTGGGTGATCCTGGTGGCCCTCTCGAGCGCGGCCTGCTCCTCGGCGGTCCCACCGGCCGGCGGGCCCACCGCCGCCGGACCAACCGCCGCCCGTGGCCCGGCTCCCGCCGTCGCCCCGCTCCGCTCCGGCCGCGGTCTGGCGTTGCCCACCTCGCCGCTGACTCCGGACCAGCAGATTCTCCACGCGGTGAACCGGCTCGGTTACGGGCCGAGGCCCGGCGACGTGGAGCGGGTGCGGCGCATCGGCGTCGGCGCCTGGATCGAGGCGCAGCTCAGCCCCAGCGACCTCGCCGACCCCGCGGTCGAGCAGTCGCTGCCGGCCTACCCGGTGCTCGCGCGGAGCGCGGCGGACCTGGTGCGCGAGTACCCGCAGCCGTCTCCGCAGGTGCGCCAGCAGCTCGCCTCTGGCCAGATGACCCGCCAGTCCGTCGTGGAGATGTACCCGCCGGAGCGCAGGCCCACGGTGATCACCGCCCAGATGCAGGCGGCGCGGATCACTCGCGCGGTGCTGAGCGAGCGCCAGCTCGAGGAAGTGCTGGTCGACTTCTGGTTCAATCACTTCAACGTGTACGCGCAGAAGGGCGCGGTCCGCTGGATGCTGCCCGCCTACGAGCGGGAGGCGATCCGCCCCCACGTGCTCGGACGCTTTCGCGATCTGGTCCTGGCCACCGCCCGCCATCCCGCGATGCTCTTCTACCTCGACAACTGGCTCAGCACGCGGGCCGACCTCACGATACCTCGCGGGCCCAACGCGGGCCGCCGTGCCGGCCTCAACGAGAACTACGCGCGCGAGCTGATGGAGCTGCACACGCTCGGGGTCGACGGAGGCTACACCCAGCAGGACGTGGTGGAGGTGGCGCGCTGCTTCACCGGCTGGACGATCGACCGGCCGCAGCAGGGCGGGGGCTTCGTGTTCCGGACGGTGGCGCACGACCGCGGGGAGAAGCGCGTGCTCGGCCAGGTGATCCCGGCCGGCGGCGGCCGGGAAGACGGCGAGAAGGTGATCGACATCCTGGTGCACCATCCCGCGACCGCTCGCTTCATCGCCACCAAGCTCGCCCGGCGCTTCGTCAGCGACGACCCGCCGCCCGCCCTGGTGGAGCGCGCGGCCGCCACCTTCCAGCGCACCGATGGGAGCATCCGCGCGGTGCTGGAGACGATCTTCACGTCGCCCGAGTTCTGGTCGGCGGAGGCGTATCGGGCCAAGATCAAGACCCCGCTCGAGGTGGTGGCGAGCGCGGTGCGCACCCTGGACGGCCGCGTCGGGGCCGGTCCAGCCGGGCGCGACGGCTTGGGCGAGGGGGGCATGGTGCTGGCCCGCGAGGTGGCGCGCCTCGGCGAGCCGCTCTACGAGGCGCAGCCGCCCACCGGATACCCGGACCGTGCCGAGTCCTGGGTCAACACCGGCGCGCTGCTCGCCCGGATGAACTTCGCGCTCGGGCTCGCCCACAACCGGCTGCGCGGGACGCGGGTGGATCTGGCCGGGGCGGTCGCGGGAGCCGACCGCGGCCAGCCCGCCCAGGTGCTGGATCGCCTGTTGGCGGCGGTGCTGCACGGCGAGGCCTCTCCGGAGACCCGGGCGGTGCTCGCGGCCGAGCTCGACAGCCCGGAGATCACCCGGGTCACGCCGTACGACCGGGTGGCCAAGGACACCGACGTGGAGAAGCTCGCCGCGCTGGTCCTGGGCTCGCCCGAATTCCAGCGGAGGTAGATCATGTCGGAGTGCACGCGGCGATCGTTCGTGAAGGGCGGGGCGCTCGCCCTGGTGGCGCTCGGCTCCGTGCCCCGGTTCCTGGTGCGGACCGCGCTCGCCGAGGAGCGGGCGGGGCGGCCCAAGGTGCTCATCGCGATCTTCCAGCGGGGCGCGGTGGACGGCCTCAGCATGGTGGTGCCGCACGGCGATCCCGAGTATTACGGCGCCCGCGGCTCGATCGCGATCGCGCGGCCCGCGCCCGGTGCCGCCGAGACCACCGTCGACCTCGACGGCTTCTTCGGCCTGCACCCGTCGCTGGCCCCGCTGAAGCCGCTCTGGGACGACCGGCGCCTCGCGGTGGTGCACGCGTGCGGCTCCACCGACACCACCCGCTCGCACTTCGACGCGCAGGACTACATGGAGTCGGGGACGCCGGGGGTCAAGAGCACGCCCGACGGCTGGCTGGCCCGCGGGCTCGCCGCGATGCCCGCGCGTGAGCCGGCCTCTCCCTTCCGCGCCGTCTCGCTCGGCGCGGCGCTGCCCCGCATCCTGCGCGGCGACGTCGGTGCGGTGGCGATGAGCAGCGTGAGCGACTTCGACGTGAAGGAGGGCGGGCCCGAAATGAAGGGCGGCCGTTCCGGGGCGCGGCAGGGCTTCGAGTCGCTGTACGAGAAGGGCGTGCGCGATCTCCTGTACGGCACCGGGCGCGAGACGTTCGAGGCGGTGAAGATGCTGAAGGCGGCCGCACCCCAGCGCCTGGCCCCCGGCAACGGGGCGGCGTACCCGCGCGGCCGCTTCGGCGAGAGCCTCCGGCAGATCGCCCAGCTGATCCGCGCCGACGTCGGCCTCGAAGTGGCCTTCGCCGACGTGGGCGGCTGGGACACCCACGCCGGTCAGGGCAACGAGCGGGGCCAGCTCGCGGTGCGCCTGCGCGAGTTCGCCGAGGGCCTGGCCGCGCTCGATCGCGACCTCGGTCCGCGCATGAGCGACGTGGTGGTCCTCACGATGTCGGAGTTCGGCCGTACCGTGCGCGAGAACGGCAACCGCGGGACCGATCACGGGCACGCCACCGCGATGCTGGCCCTGGGCGGCGGGGTGAAGGGCGGCCGGGTCTACGGGCGGTGGCCGGGCCTCCGGCGCGAGCAGCTCTTCGAGGGCCGCGATCTGGCCGTCACCACCGACTTCCGCGCTCTCTTCACCGAGGTCGCGGTCCGCCACCTGGGCGCGCCCGCCGCGCCGCTGTTCCCCGGCTTCCAGGCCTCCGCGCGGCCCGGCCTCCTCGCCTAGCCGAGGCGCAGGCGGCGAAGCCGCGCGCCCGCGCGGCGGCCCTCCGCCGCGAGGCGGGTGGCGAAGCGGTCCCCGGCGGGGCGCCGGCGGAAGCCCGGCCGGTGTACCAGCGTGACGGTGAGGGCCGGCGCCGCCGCGCGCTCCCACTCGTAGTCGCGCGGCCCCGGCCCGCCCTCGGTCAGCGCCAGCGCGGGCGCGAGCCCCACCCCGAGGCCTCCCGAGACATAGGTCAGCAGCAGGGACACGCTCGGCACGTCGATGGTGGAGACCGGATGGATCCGCTCGCGGGCCAGGTAATCCTCGAGCAGGCGCCGGCCCTGGCTGCCCGCACCCAGGCGCAGCAGGGGCTCGCGGGCCAGACGGTCGACGAGCGAGGCGCGGCGCCGCGGCCGCCGCGGCCCCACCCAGACGAAGGCCTGGTCGAAGAGCCGCGTCGCCTCGATCCCGCGCGGCGCGTCCTGGCCGGTCACCACCGCGCAGTCCACCTCGCCCTGGCCCACCAGTCGCACGCTCTCGCGTGAGTGGGTGGTGGCGATCTCGAAGCGCAGCCGCGGCTGCTCCTCGAGCAGCTCGTGGAGCACCGGGACGAGCAGGGCTCGACCGAGATAGTCGCTCACCGCGACCCGCAGGGTCTCGGGTGGGCGGCCGGAGAGCTCCGCGAGCTGGGCGAAGAGGGCCTCGGTCTCGGTGCCGAGCTGGAGGATGCCGGGGAGCGCGGCCTCGCCGGCCGCGGTGAGCCGGACGCCGCGACCGGCGCGCTCGAGGAGCTTGACGTCCAGGTGACGCTCGAGCTTGCGGATCTGCTGGCTGATCGCGGAGGAGGTGCGGTGGTGCTGGCGGGCCGCCGCGCCCACCGACCCGCTCCGCGCGATCGCGAGCAGGCTCAGCAGCGCGGGCAGCAGGGTGGCGTCTATCATTAGGGAAGCTTACGTGACCGGGAAGAATATTTCACTATACTTAACGGTCGGGTCGCGGCACACTCGGCGGCCACGGAGGATGCCAATGGCGTCATCACTGCTCGACAAGGTGTGGGAGGCCCACACGGTCCGGACGCTGCCCTCGGGGCAGACGCAGCTGCTGATCGGGCTCCACCTGATCCACGAGGTCACCTCGCCCCAGGCCTTCCAGGCGCTGCGGGAGCTGAAGGTGCCGGTGCGGATGCCGAGCCGCACCTTCGCGACCCTCGACCACATCATCCCGACCACCGCCCAGCAGCGGCCGTTCGCGGACGAGGTGGCGGAGGAGATGACCGTTCACCTCGCGCGCAACGTGCAGCAGGCCGGCGTGCCGTACTTCGGCCTCGACAGCGGCAAGCAGGGGATCGTCCACGTGATCGGGCCCGAGCTCGGCCTCACCCAGCCCGGCATGACCATCGCGTGCGGCGACAGCCACACCGCCACCCACGGCGCGGTGGGCGCCATCGCGTTCGGCATCGGGACCAGCCAGGTGCGCGACGTGCTGGCCACCCAGTGCCTGGCCATGGCCAAGCCGAAGCTCCGCCAGGTGCGGGTCGACGGCGCCCTCGGCAAGGGCGTCTACGCCAAGGACGTGATCCTCGCGATCATCCGGAATCTCGGGGTCAACGGGGGGGTGGGCTACGCCTACGAGTACGCGGGGGCCGCGGTCGAGCGCATGACCATGGAGGAGCGGCTCACCCTCTGCAACATGTCGATCGAGGGCGGCGCCCGCTTCGGCTACGTCAACCCGGACCAGATCACCTTCGACTACCTGCGCGGGCGACAGTACGCTCCGCAGGGCGCCGCGTTCGACCGCGCCATCACCTGGTGGAAGGGCGTGGCCTCGGACCCGGAGGCGCGCTACGACGACGTCAAGCGGATCGACGGCGCCACGATCCCGCCGATGGTGACCTGGGGGATCAACCCGGGGCAGTCGGTGGGCGTGGGTGAGCGCATCCCCGACCCCGAGTCGGCGCCCGAGCAGGAGCGGGCGACCTATCGCGAGGGCCTGGCCCACATGGGCTTCGAGGCCGGCCAGCCCATCGCGGGCGCCAAGATCGACGTGGTCTTCATCGGCTCGTGCACCAACTCGCGGATCTCCGATCTCCGGGTGGCCGCCGCGGTGGCCAAGGGGAACCGGGTGGCCAAGGGGGTGCGGGCCATCGTGGTGCCCGGCTCGCAGCAGGTGGCCAAGGCGGCGGAGGCGGAGGGCCTGCACGAAGTCTTCCGCGAGGCGGGCTTCGAGTGGCGCAACGCGGGCTGTTCGATGTGCCTCGGCATGAACGACGACAAGCTGCGGGGTCGCGAGATGAGCGCGTCCACCAGCAACCGTAACTTCATCGGGCGGCAGGGGAGCCCGACCGGGCGGACCCTGCTGATGAGCCCGGCCATGGCGGCGGCGGCCGCGCTCAACGGCGCGGTCACCGACGTGCGGGAGATGCTGTGATGAGCGAGAGCGCGCGGCGGCAGGTCGCGGGGCGCGGCATCCCGGTGCCCGGCAACGACATCGACACCGATCGGATCATCCCGGCGCGGTTCCTCAAGACGGTGACGAACGAGGGGCTCGGGCTCCACGCCTTCGAGGACGCGCGCAAGCACGACCCCGAGCATCCCTTCAACCAGAAAGCTTACGAGGGCGCCTCGGTGCTGGTGGCCGGGCTCAACTTCGGGTGCGGGTCCTCCCGCGAGCACGCCCCGGAGTCGCTCAAGCAGTGGGGCATCAAGGCGATCGTGGGCGGCTCGTTCGCGGAGATCTTCTTCGGCAACTGCACCATGCTCGGCATCCCGTGCGTGAGCATCGACAACGAGGACGTGCTCTGGCTCCAGCGCGCGATCGGGCGCGATCCCCGGCAGTCGGTGACGGTCGACGTCGAGAAGCAAGAGGTGCGGGTGGGCGACCGGGTGATCAAGGGGCGCGTCCCCGACGGAGCGCGCAACCAGCTCGTCTCGGGCGCGTGGAACCAGACCGGGATGCTCCTCGGGGCCGGGGACGCCATCGAGGCCACCGCCAAGCGCCTGCCGTACGTCAGCGGCTTCTAGGCTCGGGCCCCGGGCGCTCGTGGCGACCGTCGGTACGCCGAGCCTCGAGATCGCCTACGAGGAGGACGGCCCCGCCACCGGGCCGCCCGTCGTCCTGCTCCACGGCTTCCCCGACGACGTCCACGCCTGGGACGGGGTTACCGGGCCCCTGGCCGCGCGGGGCTGCCGGGTCCTCGTCCCCTACCTGCGCGGCTACGGGCCCACCCGCTTCCGGGACCCGGCCGCGCCACGCATGGCCCAGCAGGCCGCGATCGGACAGGACCTCCTCGACTTCATGGACGCCCTCGGGCTCGAGCGGGTGAGCCTCGCGGGCTACGACTGGGGCGGGCGCGCCGCGTGCATCGCGGCCATCCTCGCCCCGGCGCGGGTGCGAGCGCTCGTCACGATCGGCGGATACAACGTGCAGAACACGCTGGCGCCGCCGCGTCCCGCTCCCGCGGAGGACGAGCGCGGCTACTGGTACCAGTGGTACTTCAACACCGAGCGCGGCCGGCTCGGGCTCGAGGCGAATCGCCGCGCGATCTGCCGCCTGCTCTGGCGCGACTGGTCGCCGGGCTGGCGCTTCGACGACGCCACCTTCGAGCGCACCGCGGCGGCGTGGGACAACCCGGACTTCGTGCCGGTGGTCATCCACTCCTACCGCCACCGGCACGGCAACGCCCCGAGCGATCCGCGCTTCGAGGCGATCGAGCGGCGGCTCGCGGCGGCGCCGCGCATCGAGGTGCCGAGCGTGATCCTGCACGGCCGGGACGACGGCGTCGACCGCCCCCAGAAGTCGGAGGCGCACCTCGCCCGCTTCCCGGAGGGCACCGAGCGGCGCGTGGTGCCGGACGCGGGGCACTTCCTGCCCCGCGAGCAGCCGGGCGCGGTGGTCGACGCGCTCTCGTCGCTCCTGGCGCGCACGCGCTAGGCCCGCTCCCATGTGGCTCGTCCTCGCGCTGGTGGCCGCCCTGTGCCAGGTGCTACGCAACACGGTGATGAAGAGGCTGGGGCACTCCCTCGACGAGTACATCAACGTGTGGGGGCGCTTCACCTTCCTGCTCCCGTTCGCGGCGGCCTTCGTGCTCTGGAAGGGCGCGCCGGTCATCAAGCCGGGCTTCTACCTCGCGTGCGTCTCCTTCGCGATCTGCCAGACCATCTCGACGATGGCGCTCTCCAAGGCGCTGAAGCTCTCCGAGATCTCGATGGTCACCGCGCTCTGGAAGGTGAGCCTGCTGGTGCTGGTCGTCCTCGGCTACTTCACCCTGAAGGAGCGGCCCACCCTCCTCGGCATCCTCGGCATCCTGATCAGCATGAGCGGCGTGTACCTGCTCAATCTCAACCGGGCCCACATCGCGTGGTGGGCCCCGCTGGCGGTGCTGTTCACCGACCGCGGGCTGCGCTACACGCTGCTGGCCGCGCTGTTCTTCGCCCCGTCGGTGGTGACGATCAAGTGGGCGATGCAGTGCTCCGACCAGTACATGGGCACCCTCGGCGGCTACCTGGCCTCGAGCCTGCTGGTCACCCCGATCGTGCTGGTGACTTCGCGGCGGCGCTTCGTGGAAATCCCGCGCTACTGGAAGGCCTTCGTGAGCTTCGGCCTCTTCGCCTCGCTCACCACCGTGAGCCAGGGGACCGCGTATCTGATGACGCTCTCGTCGCTCCTGGCGCGCACGCGCTAGGCCCACCTCCCATGTGGCTCGTCCTCGCCCTGGTGGCGGCGCTGTGCCAGGTGCTGCGCAACACGGTGATGAAGCGGCTGGGGCACTCCCTCGACGAGTACA
>DASZJM010000142.1:0-5801 GCA_035948165.1 Candidatus Methylomirabilota bacterium | reverse complement strand
CGTAACAAGGCCACCTGTGCCTCTAACGGGAGCTCGCCCACTTCATCGAGAAACAGGGTTCCGCCGTCGGCCAATTCAAAGCGTCCCAGACGCCGCTGGAGGGCTCCGGTAAAGGCGCCTCGTTCATGGCCGAAGAGCTCGGAGGCGACTAACGGAGGCGGAATCGCCGCGCAGTTCACCCGAATGAAGGCGCGGCCTGAGCGCTTGGAGCGATTATGAATGGCGCGAGCAATCAGCTCTTTTCCGGTGCCGGTCTCACCTAAGATCAGGACCGTGGACACCGTGGGCGCCACTTTCTCGACTTGCGCGAGGACTCGCCGCAGTGGGGCGGAGGAGCCGA
The DNA here is from genome assembly GCA_035948165.1 of Candidatus Methylomirabilota bacterium. Taxonomy (GTDB): domain Bacteria; phylum Methylomirabilota; class Methylomirabilia; order Rokubacteriales; family CSP1-6; genus CAMLFJ01. The sequence goes on along the minus strand of DASZJM010000142.1, from coordinate 5,461 downwards.
CGATTTCTTCGAACATGGAGGACCGTACGATGTCTTCGCGCAACGCCATGTTTTCGTTGCGCACCCGGTCTTCCGTTCGCTTGCGATCGTCGATGTCGGCCCCCGTGGCATACCAGCGCACGAGATGCCCCTGCTCGTCGCGGAACGGGTTATAACGGATGAGGAACCACCGGTACTGACCATCCTTCCGCCGTGCGCGTTGTTCGATTTCAAACGGCAAGCCGCGTGACAGGGCCGCCTGACGCTCCTCCCGCAGCCGTTCGAGATCTTCGGGATGGAACAGCCGCGCGCGAAAATCGGATGCGACCACGTCTTCCATCGTGAAGCCGCTATAGTCGAGCGCGGCCTGATTCGCGTAGATCGGCAAGCCGTCCGGCTGCTGGATGACAATGGTGAGGGGTATCGCATCAGTAATCCGACGGATTTCGCGTTCGTCTTGCCGCAACTTCTCCTCTGTCCGCTTGAGGTTCTCAATATCCGTATTCGTTGCGTACCATCTGACGATGTTGCCGAGCTCGTCACGCAACGGTTCAATACGGAACAGGAACCAGCGATATGCTCCGTCGTGCCGCCGCAGGCGGTGTTCGATCTCACGCGGCTCCCCTGAGACCTGGAGGGCCCGGAACGTGTCCAGCACCTTCGGCAGATCGTCTGGATGAACGGCGACTCGCCAGCCCCGGCCGCGGGCTTCTTCTGGGGAGAGCCCCGTATAGTCATGCCATCGTTGGTTGAGGAACTCGTTGGAACCGTCCGGGAGATTGCACGATGCAAAGGTGGGGATCGTGTCGAGGATCTTTCGGACCTGAGCCGCGGCGGCCTTGGTCTCGGCGAGCTCTCGGAGTAGCGCCGCCCGCTCTTCTTCCGTCACGGCTCAATTCTAGAAGGATTCTGTCGGATATCAACACCTCCTCGGCGTCAAGATCTCATCGCCGCGATGAAGGGACGAGAGACTAGACCGACGAAGGGACCAGACCACGAACGGCTGTCCCCTCTCGTGTCTGCGCACGCTGTGTATGGTGAGCCGGGCCGTCACCAGCTGTACGACAACGTCTTCCGGCCGACCGGTCTGCGAGTGACTCAGTTCAGCGCGACCCGACCGGGCCGCTCGCCGCTGCGACCACGACGGCTCCACCCGATTGCGGTTTGCGGACGATCCACCATCCGAGCACGCCTTCCGCTTCACCGCCACGGATGGTACGAGCCGATTCGGCCGCTGTCGCTTTGTGCCGCAAGCAGGCGAGGCCCTTCTTTCCCCTGACGAAGCCGGCAAGCGAAGCCCGAACTTCCTCCGCGAGGAGCTTGAAGCTCGGCTGCGGACCGGCTCGGTGGCGTTCCGGCTTCTCTTGCAATTGGCCGAGGGAGGCGACCCGACGGACGACGTCACCGCCCTGTGGCGTGGTCGAGCTGGGGCGTCTGGAAGTCATGGGCATCTCCCCGACGAGCGCGGCGGACGAGCTGCGCCTGATCTTCGAGCCCACCAACAGAACGGACGGCATTGATCTCTCAGCCGATCCGATCCTGCTGGCTCGGTCGGCCGTCTATGCGATCTCCTACGATCGACGCAGCATGGGCGAGTGAAGAGCAGCATGTCCACGATCAAGGTCGCGAGCACCGGGCTTGCTGACGTCACGCTGACGGTTTTCGAGGGATCGGGCGGGTAAATCCGGGTATCAGGAAGTAGACAGCGGCAGAAAGGGCCAATACGGGACTACTTTAGTCTGCACGGGACACAGAGCCCCGACGCTCCCAAAGCAGGTGCGCTACCGGGCTGCGCCACACCCCGATTCCAGGTGCCGAGCAGTATACGCTTCGCCGCGCCGCCCCTTCAACTTGGCCAGCGCCGCAGCAGCGCGCGAGCGAGGGCCATCGCGCGGCCCCGGTGGCTGACCGCGTGCTTCACCGTCGCGCTCACCTCCCCGAAGCTCGCGCCGAACGGTGGGTAATAGAAGATCGGGTCGTAGCCGAAGCCGCCGTCGCCGCGGGGTGATTCCAGGATCACGCCCTCGACCGTCCCCTCGACCGTCGCCTCCCGGCCGTCCGGGGCGGTGAGCGCGACCACCGCCCGGTAGCGGGCGGTGCGCCGCGCCGCCGGCACGCCGGCCAGCTCGCGCAGCATCAGGGCGTTGCGCTCGGCGTCGGTCAGGGCTTCGCCCCCGTACCGGGCCGACAGCACGCCCGGTCGGCCGGCGAAGGCGTCCACCTCGATGCCCGAGTCGTCGGCCAGCGCGAGAACGCCGATGGCCCGGCTGACCGCGCGCGCCTTGCCGATCGCGTTCTCCTCGTAGGACGTCTCGCCCTCCGGCGGCAGGACGATCTGCGGGTGCCCGGAGAGGTCCTCGATCCGGTAGGAGAGCCCGGCCAGGAGGGCGGCCAGCTCCCGGCCCTTGGCCCGGTTGCCCGTGGCCAGGACCAGGCGCGGATCAGAGGCGGAACTGCTTGTCGTCACGCGCCGCGAGGGCGCGACGCTGCAGATCGACCAGCCGGCCGATGCCGTCACCGGCCAGCGCCAGCAGCTCGTCGAGGCGCGCCTTGGAGAACGGGGTCTGCTCGGCGGTGCCCTGCACCTCCACGAAGGCGCCGGCGCCGGTCATGACCACGTTCATGTCCACCTCGGCGGTCGAGTCCTCGACGTAGTTCAGATCGAGCACCGGCCGGTTGCCCACCATGCCCACGCTGATCGCGGCCACGCAGTCGCGGAGGGGCGAGCCCGGCAGCGCGCCGGTCTTCACCAGCCGGCCGATCGCGTCCGCCACTGCCACGAACGCCCCGGTAATGGCCGCGGTCCGCGTGCCGCCGTCGGCCTGGACCACGTCGCAGTCCACCCACACCGTGCGCTCGCCGAGCTTGGCCATCTCCACCACCGACCGCAGCGAGCGGCCCACCAGGCGCTGGATCTCCTGCGAGCGCCCGCTCGGCCCGCCCCGCTCCCGGCTCATGCGGGTGTTGGTGGACCGCGGCAGCATGCCGTACTCCGCGGTGATCCAACCCTTGCCCTGGCCCTTCAGGAAGGGCGGCACCTTGTCCTCGAGCGAGGCGGTGCAGATGACCTTGGTGTCGCCGAACTCCACGAGCACCGAGCCCTCGGGATGACGCAGGTAGTCGCGGGTGATCGTGACCGGCCGGAGCTGGTCCGGGCGTCGCCCGTCCTGCCGGAGGTGCGTCGTGGTCATCGCTTGGGCAACCCCTTCGGTGCCGGATTCTGGGTCTGGGCGGTGCGCAAGCGCTGATCGTAGCGACGCTTGTACTCGGCGAGGCCGGCGTAGATGGCGCGGGCCAGCGCCTCGCGGTGCTCGGGCGTGGCGAGCTTCTTCTCCTCCTTCTTGTTCGTCAGGAACCCGATCTCGATGAGGATGGCCGGCATCGCGGCGCCGCCGAGCACGTAGAAGCCGGCCTGCTTCACGCCGCGGCTCACCAGGTTGAGCGACTTGCTCATCGAGTCCTGCACCGTCTCGGCCATGAAACTCGACTCCTCCTGGAACTCGGACTGGGCCAGGTCCCAGAGGATGCTCTTGAGCACGTCGCCCTGCCGGCGGGAGGCCGGGCTCTCGAGCTGGACCACGTTGTTCTCGGTGGCCGCCACCTGCCGGGCCGCGTTGTCCGAGGCTTCGGACGAGAGGAAGTAGGTCTCGACCCCCTCCGAGACCGCCTGGGGGTGCGCGTTGGCGTGGATGGACACGAAGAGGTCGGCGCCCTGCTTGTTGGCGAAGTTGGTGCGCTCCCGCAGCGGGACGAACACGTCGCTGTCGCGGCTCATCACGACCTTCACCCCGAGCCCCGGCTCGATCATGCGCGCCACCCGCCGCGTCACGTCCAGCACCACGTCCTTCTCCATGACCCCGCTCGGGCCGGTCGCGCCCGAGTCGTGGCCCCCGTGACCGGCGTCCAGCACGATCAACCGGAGCGGCTGCATACCGCCGGGGCCCGGCTCGGCGACGCCGGGCGTCTCCTTGGGCCGGTAGACGTCGAGCACCAGCCGGTTCGGATCCTGGAGCATGGTGTGCTTGATCTCGCCGGCCTGGCTCTCCAGCACCACGCGCAGCACCGCCGCGTCGCCCACCGGCTCGAGCCGGACCTCCTGCACGAGCCCGTCGCCGATCTCCTCCACCCGCGAGCGGTCGAGGGAGAGGCCGGGCAGCCGCACCCGCACCTCCTCGTCGCTCGAGACCACCGCGTAGGCGAGCCGGGCGCCGGTCTCGATGACCACCCGCGTGAACGAGGGATAGGAGCGGTAGCGCAGCTCCTCGAGCGGCACTGCCCCCTGGGCCGGCCTGGTCTCCGCCTTGCGCGGCTCGGCGACCGCCGCGATCGAGACGCCGGGGGCGACGCGCGGCAGGCCCTTGCCCAGGAAATCGCGTGAGACGAGCCAGCTCGTGCCCACCACGCGCACGGCCGCGTCGAGCGCGATCGGCTGGCCCTGCACGGTGGCCCGGTTCTGCCCGCGCACGAACTCGACGGTGCGCTGGTTCACGGTGAGGATGCCGCGCTCGCCCTTCACCGACCAGGCCCCCTTCAACAGGGCGGCCAGGTGATCGGGCGCGATGTAGGCCGCGCCGTCGTCCAGGACCGTGACGGTCAGGACCCCGAGCCGGCCGGACCGGTCCCGCACCTCCACCGATTCGGAGCGGGCGGCCAGCGCGACGCCGACGAGGAGCCCCATCAGCACGGCCAGCAGCACACCCGTGATCGGTCGTCGCGTCATGATCGCTGCGCCCGCAGCATCGTCATTCTAGAACGGAGCGTGGGGCCGGCGAAGGAGGAATTTATGGTAGGCTGCGCCCTCGTGGGTCAATTCGGCATCGGGCAATCCATCAAGCGCTTCGAGGACGTCCGCCTGCTGCGCGGCGAGGGGCGCTTCCACGCCGACGTGAACCTGCCGAACCAGGTCCACGCGGTGCTGGTGCGCTCGCCGCACGCGCACGCGCGCATCCGCGCGATCGACGCCGACGCGGCGCGGCGCGCGCCCGGCGTCCTCGCGGTCTTCACCGGGGCCGACGTCGCGCGTGACGGGCTCGGGACCATGAAGATGACGCTCAAGCGCACGCGCCCGGACGGCTCCCCCATGTTCGCCCCGCCCCACCGCGGCCTCGCGGTGGACCGCGCCCGCCACGTGGGCGATCCGGTGGCCCTGGTGGTGGCCCAGACCCACGCGCAGGCCGAGGACGCCGCCGACCTCGTCCGCGTGGACTACGAGCCGCTGCCGGCGGTGACCGACACCGCCTCCGCGTCGCAGCCGGGGACCCCGCCGGTCTGGGACGAGTGCCCCGACAACGTCTCGAACCTGCACCAGCTCGGCGACAAGGCGGCCACCGACGCGGCCTTCGCCCGCGCCGCCCACCGCGTCCGCCGGCGGTACGTCATCACCCGCGTGCACGCCCAGTACATGGAGCCGCGCGGGGCGCTCGGGGTGTACGACCCCGGGGAGGACCGCTACACCCTCTACGCTGACGTGCAGTATCCGCAC
>DASZJM010000141.1:0-3036 GCA_035948165.1 Candidatus Methylomirabilota bacterium | reverse complement strand
CGCGAAGCGGCTGGAGGAGGAGCGGATCAAGATCCAGCCGCGCGTCGGCGCCTCGACCTACGAGTTCTCGAACAAGGCGATCGAGAGCCAGCCCGGCGGCGAGAACAACCCGCTGCCGCGCGTGCTCCTGCAGGCGCCCGGGGTCACCCAGGACTCCTCGAGCGCGGGCGGCATCCACGTGCGCGAGCAGATGGGCAACGTCCAGTACCGCATCAACGGCATCGTCCTGCCGGAGGGGGCCACCCTCTTCGCGCAGAGCGGCGGTCTGAGCCCCCGGCTCGCCAGCTCGATCACGCTCCTCACCGGCGCGCTGCCCGCCGAGTACGGGCTGCGGACCACCGGCATCTTCGACATCCAGACCAAGAGCGGCGCCTTCGAGCCGGGTGGACACGTGGGCGTCTATGGCGGCAGCCACGCGTGGCTCCAGCCCAGCGCCGAGTATCGCGGGGCCGTCGGCCGCTTCAACTACTTCGTGACCGGCGACTATCTCCAGAACGGCATCGGCATCTCACCGGCCACCCCCAACGGTGCGATCCACGACGACACCCGGCAGGGCCACGGCTTCGGCTACTTCGAGTACCTCCTCGACGCGACCAGCAAGGTCAGCGCGATCGCCGGCAGCTTCGTCGGCCACTTCCAGATCCCGAACCGGCCCAACGTCTCGCCGACCTTCACGGTCAACGGCATCTCCGAGTTCGACTCCCGGAAGATCGACGAGACCCAGCGGGAGCAGAACCACTTCCTGGTCCTGTCCTATCTCAAGACCGCGGGCGACTTCAGCGTGCAGGCCTCCACGTTCGCCCGCTACAGCACGATGTCCTTCCGCCCCGACTCGCTCGCCGACCTGCTCTTCAACGGCATCGCCCAGCGGGTGGACCGTAGCAGCATCGCGACCGGGTTCCAGGTCGACGGCACCTACACCCTGACCCCGACCCACACGCTCCACGGGGGGCTCTACCTCGCGGCGGAGCGCACCAGCGTGCAGGCCACGTCCTCGGTGCTGCCCGCGGTCGACGGGGTGCCGACCTCGGACCAGCCGTTCAAGATCTTCGACAGCCGGGGGAAGACCGGCTACACCTACAGCGTCTATCTTCAAGATGCATGGCGCATTCTGCCCACCGTCACCATCAACGGCGGGCTCCGCCTCGACGGCCTCGAGGCCTTCACCAGCGAGTGGCAGCTGAGCCCCCGTCTGAACGTGGTGTGGGAGGCGACGCCCACCACTACCATCCACGCGGGCTACGCGCGCTACTTCACCCCGCCGCGCCAGGAGTTCGTGTCGACCGCCAGCGTGGCCCGGTTCGCCAACACCACCGCGGAGGCGTCGGTGCCGGTCAACGCACCGGTGCGGGCGGAGCGCGCCCACTACCTCGACGCGGGCGTGACCCAGCAGATCATCCCCGGCCTCAAGGTCGGCCTCGACGCCTACTACAAGCAGTCGCTCTACCATCTGGACGAGGGCCAGTTCGGGGCCCCCACGTTCCTGACCCCGTTCAACTACCACCACGCGACCAACATCGGCATCGAGCTCACGACGTCCTACACCGCGGGCGGGTTCTCCGCCTACGGCAACCTGGCCGCCGCCCAGCAGGTGGCCAAGGGCATCGTCTCCGCCCAGGCCCTGTTCGACGCGGAGGACCTCGCGTACATCCACCAGCACTACATCGTCACCGACCACAGCCAGCTCATCACCGCCTCGGCCGGGCTCTCGTACCTGTGGCGCCAGACCCGGGTGAGCCTCGACCTGCTGGTCGGCAGCGGCCTACGACGCACCGTGCGCCACCCGAACGACGCGACCAACCCGCCCTACCAGCAGCTCGACTTCGGGATCGCCCAGCGCTTCACCCTGCCCGCGATCGGGGCGATGGAGGCGCGCTTCGACGTGATCAACGCGCTCGGCCAGAACTACGTGCTGCGCGACGGCACCGGCGTCGGGATCTTCGCCCGGCAGTTCGGGCCGCCGCGAGGCTTCTTCGGAGGCGTGAAGAAGGAGTTCTGAACTCTGTCGGGGGGCGCTAAGATCCTCCGAACGGAAGGGAGTCCCATCGATGGCCGATCTCTCGAGCTTCGTCGCCGCCCTGCGGGTGGGCGGCGCCATGATCTACCCGCTGCTGCTGCTCGCGGTGATCGCGGTGGTGGTCATCCTCGAGAAGGCCTTCGTCTTCGGGACCCGCACCCGCCTGCCCGCCCCGCTCCTCGAGGTGCTCGAGACCTACGCTTTCGCGTGGGACGATCTCGAGCAGCGCGTCGCCCAGCTCGATCCGCGCAACTACTTCCGCCGGTTCTTCCGGGTGATCCTGGACCAGCGCGCGCGGCCCGCCTGGTGGGTGGAGTCCCGGGCCGCCGAGGAGGCGACCCTCATCGAGCAGGCGCTGGGTCGCTGGCTCTGGGCCCTCGAGACGATCGTCACCGCCGCGCCCCTGCTGGGGCTGCTCGGCACCATCACCGGCATGATCCGCGCCTTCCACCTCTTCGGCTCCGAGGGTCTGGTCGACCCCCGCGGCGTGACCGGCGGCGTGGCGGAGGCGCTGATCGCCACCGCGGTCGGGCTGTTCATCGCCCTCGTCGCCCTCTTCGCCTTCAACTACTTCTCGAACCGCCAGGCCCAGGTCATGGACGAGATGGAGCAGCTCGGCACCCGGGTGGTGGACCATCTCCGGCTCGAGGCGGACGGCGGGCGATGAAGTTCCGCCCGTCGCGCCAGCGTCGCCGCGGCCGGATCGAGATCATCCCCATGATCGACGTCATGTTCTTCCTGCTCGCCACCTTCATGCTCGCCTCGCTCTCGCTCCAGAACCTGCATTCGCTGACCGTGAACCTGCCGCGGGGCCAGGCCGCCCCCCTGTCCGCCCCGCGCTCGATTACCTTGACCGTGACCCGCGAGGGCCAGATCCTTCTCGACCAGACCGCGGTGACGCTCGAGACCCTCGGCGCCGCTCTGCGGCCTCGGCTCGCCGCCGCGGACGCGCGCGTGATCGTCGCGGTGGACAGCGCGGCGCCGAGCGGCGTCGTGGTGCAGGCGATGCTCAAGGCGCG